>DASSML010000296.1:0-3165 GCA_035688895.1 Gemmatimonadales bacterium | reverse complement strand
CCGGCACGGGGCAATCCGCGTGCCCGGCGATTACAGGCGACGGGCGAACCCTGCGGATTCGCACGCCGGGGGCTAGCCCGGCGGCGGCGGCGGCCGCTCGGCCGGCCGGAACACCAGGTCGAAGGCCAGAAAGATGGTCTTGGAGAAGGGATAGAAGACGACCGGCGCCACGATCATCAGCGCCATCCCGCCGTAGAGCAGCAGATCCCAGGGCGGGTCCGGCCAGGTGGCCATCAGCACCCCGACGAACAGCGCGGCGAACACGAGCTCGGCGGCGACGATGTTGAACATGTACGCCCCGACCTGGTAGCCCTCCTCCCCGCGTTGCAGCTCCAGCCCGCACCGGGGGCAGCGGTCCCGAATGCGGAACCACCCGTCGAAGATCGGCCGACCGCCGCAGTTGGGACAGCGCCGCTGCAATGCCCGGCCGAAGAGCGCGAGGAGGCGGGAGAGGCGCATGGGGGAATTTCGCCCCTCGCCCCGCCCCCCGCTACATCCGAAACAAGTAGCTCAGCTTCAGGAACACCCCGTCGCTCACTCGCCGCATCCCGCTGCGGTCGATGCCGGCGTCGTCGACGGTCGGGTCCTGCAGCGTGCTGCCGTAGCCCAGGAAGGCGACGGTGCCGGGGACCGGTTGATAGGAGAAGAGCAGATCGCCGCGGAAGGAGGATCGGGCAAAGGCTTCGGTGCGGACGAACTCATCCACGCCGGGAGCGTAGAGAAGGATCGCGCCCTCTGTGCGGGTGTCGTCGTGCAGCGGCGCCTGCTGCTCGTGGAGATACTCGCCAACCACGCGAAGGAAGATCGGCCGGGAGAGCTGGTACTCCAGCTTCACCCGCGGGATGTGCTGCCGGTTGACCAGGCTGCCGTCGTTCCGCCGGCGCACCTCCTGCAAGGCGTAGGTGCCCTGGATCCGGACCTGTCCCGTCGGCCGCCAGTTGAGTCCACCATTCGCAATGATGATCCGACCGGGCGACCACTCGTAGAAGTTCTCGTCGTTGCCCCAGAGGATGAACGCATTGCCGGAGAACTGCTTGAACTCGGGCGTCGTGACCGAGAGGACGTAGTCGCGATTGGGAATGCGGCCGCCCCCCACGAACGCCGCCGTGTCCACTCCGCCGCCCGCTAACGGTACCTCGACCCGGTAGTCGCCGTAGATCTCGTAGGGATACCCGAAGCTCTCCAGCAGGAGCGATCCGGTCAGCGCCCAGCCACCCCGAAGCGTCGAATTCAGGTTGAAGTGAAGCTGCTCGTCCATGATCTCGCCGCCATCGACGAAGTCGCGATAGCGCCAGCGGCCGTTCAGGTTCACGTCGAAGGTGACGTTTTCCATCAACGCGCCGCTCTTGCCGTAGGCGGCCACCCGGGGATCGAAGTTCAGGTGCACCAGGCCGGGACGGGGGAAGAATCCGCTGCGGGCGCGGAAGTTCTCGCTGCTCGCCAGGATGCTGCTGCGCCAGCCGAAGGTCCGACCGTTGCCGTTCACACGTGCCATCCAGAGCGGCCCGCTGAAGGTCTCCCCGCCCAGGCGGGTACTGCTTCCGGCCAGCTGAAGCTGGACCGAGTAGATCTTCCGGAACACCAGCCGCGCATCCGCTCCGGCGAGCCGACTGTAGTCCCCGCCCTCGATCCGGTCGGTGTAGACGACGCCCACCCGCGACTGGGCGCCGACGTCGCGTTGCAGGCGGAGAATGTTGAAGAACGGGTGATCCAGTCCGTCGGCGGAGACCTGCTGGTCGTCCACCGCGGAGAGCAGCGCCACGTCGGTGCTCAGGTACTTGCCCGTGAGCTTGGCCGCGGCAGAGGGCTGCACCACCCGCCGGGTGTAGATCAGGGTGTTGGGCGTGGTGAACTGCTCGATCCCGTCGAGGAAGAACGGCCGTTTCTCCTGGAAGAAGCTCTCGTCGCGCGGGTCGAAGAGCAGCTGCCCGGCGTCCGACTCCACCTGGCTGAAGTCCGGGTTGGCCGTGCCGGTGAGGCTCATGTTGTTGCTGATACCCCAGCGCACGGTGCCACCGAATTCGGGGCTCCCGCCCTGGTAGTCCCAACCGGTCGGGGTGGAGGCGCCGGTGGTGCGGCTGATGACCGAAGGATTCAGGTCCAGCACCAGTCCACGGTGCAGATCGGTGAGGCCGACCAGCCGACCCCCCTGGCCCAGGAAGGACGCCCGAGCGCGGCGGGCGGGCGCCCAGGAATCCTCGTGACCCGAGTGCTGCACCTGGCGGGTCACGTTGAGCACCCAGGTCTGCTCCTGCGCCGCCTGGTAACGCAGGCTCTTGAACGGAATCCGGACCTCGACCTCGTAGCCCCAGTCGGTGACCCGGCCCTTGGAGTCGAAGACGTAATCGGGGCTCAGGTCGGCGGTCTCCCGCTGCACCACGGCGCTGGTGAAGCCGTTGCCGCCCCGCACACTCCCGGTCTCGACCAGCGCGCCGTCGGACTGTACCCCGAGCGGGTTCACCGCGAACACGGTGGCCTGGCGCCCGTCGCCGAAGGTGCCGAGCAGGATCTGGACGAAGTCGTCGGCATCGATCCGGTCCCGGTCGGCCAGGGTGGCGTGCACTCCGCCATGCGCCTCGTAGGCCCGGATCCCGAAATAGATCGCGCCCGGCGCGTACCAGATCAGCACCTCGGTGCTGTCGGACGCGGGCACCCCGTCGGTGGGGGAATACTGGCTGAAGCCGGTGAGCAGGGCGGCCCGGGCCCAGGCGGCCTCGTCCAGCACCCCGTCGATCGTGACGTCGGCCTCGATCCGGGGGGGCCTGACGTCGAGGTTACCCGAGCGGCCGTAGTAGACCCCTGCGGGGTCCTCTGGGCCGGCGAGCGCGAAAAGCAGAGGAAAGAGCATGCCCACGTTCCGAAGGGATACTTCGGTCTACGAGCGCCCCTGACCGCTGGTTTCCCGGCGGGTCCGCTAGCTGGGCAGGCGGTCCGGCAGGTCGGCGATGACGTAGGCCATCACCGCCATAAGTGCCACGCAGCGACCCATTTCGGCCGGGTCGAGCTTGTCGAGGGTGTCGCCGTCGGTGTGGTGATACCAGAAGTAGCGCGACGCATCCACGTCGAGGCCGATTCCGGGTACCCCGAGCGTCACCATCGGCTCGATGTCGGCCTCGGGGCTGCTGTCCACCTTGGTGACCCGGTCGGCGCCGATCGGCTTGAGCA
>DASSML010000295.1:0-2029 GCA_035688895.1 Gemmatimonadales bacterium | reverse complement strand
CTTGATCACTGGCACCACCAGGCCCCGGCTGCCGTCCTTGCGCTGCACGTCCACCGCCAGGCCCAGGCCGATGCCCTCGGGCTGCACCCGGAAGTCACCGCCGTCAGCGTGCACCAGGGTGTGGCCCATGACCGGATGGCGCTTGGTGGCCTGGACCAGGGCGAAGGCGATGAAATGGGTAAAGGAGAGCTTGTCCCGGCGGCCGGCCGCCTGCAGCGCGGCGTTGAGCCGCTTGCGGCGCTCCTCCAGCGCTCCGACGGCGACCACGCGGAAGGTGGTCGCCGTCGGCACGCCGAGGCTCTCGGTCATATTCGCGACGAGGCGCGCGGCGGGGCCCTTGATGGGAACGGCGCCGGAGGGCGCGGGAGCGGTTGGACGGTCGGACGGTCGGACGGTCGGACGGACGGAGGGGCGCGAGATCTCGTCACCCGCGGCCTGATCGACCGACCGTGCGTCCGTCCGGCCGTCCGACTGTCCGACCGACGGCCGCCCGTTCTCCGGCCGCTCGCCCACCACGCCGCTCTCGAACAGCCGGCGCCACTCCGGACCGACCGCGGCGGGGTCCCGGAGATACTCCTCGTACATGGCCTGCGCGAAGCCCGCGTTGGCCGTCTCGAAAACGTTGGGATCCACGAAGCTCACCGCATGTCCCTGAGGTGCGCGCGAAGCCGGGCGCGCCCGGAGCCCTCACCGGGGCATGGGTGAAGATAATGGCCCGTCCGGCCCCCCGCAGCGCGTGCGTCTAGGCGCGGGCAAAGGCCTCGTACCGCTCCGCTTCCGCCGCGACCCGCCCCTCGTCCCACGCGTATTCCCGGGCCATGAGCTCCGCCACGCGGCGGGCGGCCGGTATCCCCCGCTCGGCATGCTCGTAGTAGAGATGGAGGCGTCGGACCAGGACATCCTCCACCGTCTGGGCCAGCTCCCGCCGCACCGCGTGCAGAACCTCGGCTTCGATCGCGGGGTGAGGCGGGAGGAGTCGGCGGAGAAGGCGACGGTCGCCCCCGCCGAGGTTGTAGATGCCGGCCGCCTCGGTGCCGTAGTGCCGCACCAGGTGCTCCACGCTGTCCGGGTGTACCCCCAGCTCCAGTCCCCGCTCGCGAAAGGGCCCGAAGTCGTCGGTCTCGCCGCCGGGGAGCGCCTCCTCGTCGGTGAGCGCCTCGCCCGGTCGGCTCCTGCCTTCGCGGAGCCGCAGCTCCCGGATCGCGCGGTCCACCACCTCGCGTGCCATCACCCGATAGGTGGTGAGCTTCCCTCCGGCGACGGTGATCATACCGCCCGAGCCCTGAACGATCAGATGGTCGCGCGAGCGGCTGCTCGCCGCCTGCGGCGCATCCGGAGCCACCAGCGGCCGCAGTCCGGCCCAGCCGCCGCGGACGTCCTCGACCGTGAGCCGGGCGTTGGGGAAGCGAGCGTTCACCGAGCGAAGGAGGTAGACCACCTCCTCGGGCAGGATCTCCAGCCGGTCGGGACTCTCCTCGGTGTCGGTATCGGTGGTGCCGATGTAGGACAGGTCGCCCCAGGGCAGGATGAACATCACCCGACCGTCGATCGGGCTGGTGAAGATGATGCCGTGGCGGTGGTCGATCCGGCGGCGCTCGACCACCAGGTGAATCCCCTTGGTGGGCCGGAGGAGAGGCGCGGCGCCGGCATCCTCCATCTGGCGGAGGCGGTCACCCCAGGGCCCCGTGGCGTTCACCACCACTCCGGCGCGGATAACGCCGCGTCCGCCGCCCAGCCGGTCCTCCACCTGCGCCCCGACCACGCGGCCCGCGGTCCGTTCCAGCCCCACGACCGAGATGTAGTTGGCCACCAGCGCGCCGTGCTGGATCGCCGAGCGCGCCGTGGCCAGCGTCAACCGGGCATCGTCGCACTGCGCATCGTAGAACAGCGCTCCGCCCCGGAGCCCGCGCTCCCGCAGCATCGGCTCGGCCTCGAGCAGCGCACGCTTGCCCAGCATGCGGTGCGCCTTCACATTGCGGAACAGCGCCAGGAGATCGTAGAGCCACATGCCGGCCGCCAGCCGCGCCGG
>DASSML010000294.1:0-6076 GCA_035688895.1 Gemmatimonadales bacterium | reverse complement strand
TGGCCAGCGCCTCGCGGAACTGCGCTGCCGCCTCGCGGTACCGACCCCCTTCCCGGAGCGCCCGCCCCCGTTGGACCTCGACGGCGATCGTGTTGCGGTGACCCTCGCCCAGGATTCTGCGATTGATCGCCAGCACCCGATCGAGGATGACGGCGGCACTGTCGGGCTGTCCGCGCATGCGAAGCACGGAGGCCAGCTCGTTGAGGTCGTAGCCGACGTAGGTGTGCTCCGGTCCGAAGAGCGCTTCGTCGATCGCGAGCGCCTGGCGCAGCAGCCGCTCGGACTCGGCGAAGTCCCCCCGCTCGCGAACGATCACCGCCAGGTTGCCCAAGTTGGTGCTGACCTCCGCGTGCCGCTCGCCCAGCCGGCGCCGGTTGATCGCCAGCGCCTCGCGCAGCAGCGTCTCCGCCTCTTCCATCCTGGGCGTGGCCTTCTGCAGCAGGTCGGAGAGTCCGTTCAAGGTGGCCGCGACGGCCGGATGGTCGTCCCCGAGGCTCTTGCGCTGCGCGGCGAGCGCCCGGCGGTAGAGGCTCTCCGACACTTCGACATGACCCAGACGCCGCTCGGTGAGCGCCAGGTGGTACATGGTCTTGGCCGCCAGCGGATGATCGGGCCCCAGGCTCCGGCTCCGGACGGCGAGCGCCTCGCGATAGAGCGGCGCCGCGGCCGAGTCGCCCCCGCGATCGGTCAGGACCTCGGCCAGCATCTGCTTGCTGTCGGCGGTTGAGAGCGCCGTGTCGCCAAACAGCGCCTCGCGGATGGCCAGCGCCTCACGGGCGAAGGTCTCGGCCGCGGGGAAGTCGTTGCGCTCGCGGCGCACCTCGGCCAGGTGCTCGAGACTGGCGGCGGTCGCCGAATCCTGACTGCCGAGCAGTCCGCGCCGGAGCGCGAGAGACCGGCCCAGCAGCGAATCGGCCAGGTCTACCTGCCCCTGGCGGTCCCGCACCTCGCCCAGCTGATCGAGCAGTGCCGCGGTGACCGGGTGCCGCTCGCCGTCGCGGGACCGTTGCTCGGCCAGGGCGAGCTCGAGCTGGTCGGCGGCCGGGGAGTAGAGACCCAGGTTGGCGTAGACCCGGGCCAGCGAGGCGCGCAGGCGGATCCGCACCGCCGGCTCGCCGGCCAGCGAGGTGTCGAGCCGGGCCGCACCCCGGTCCAGCAGGTCCCGCGCGGAGCTCGCGGCGGCGCTGGTGTCCTGGGGAAGGAACGGGTCGGAGGCTCCGAAGACCGTCACGAGGTAGGACTCCACCGCCCGCGCGGTCTCGGACTCCGCCTCGGCGACGCCGCGGAGCCGGTGCTCCCGCACCACCACGACCGCCAGGCCCGCGGCGAGAGCGGCAGCGACCATCATGCCCGCGCGATGCCGGCGGACGAACTTGGCCGTCCGATACCCCAGAGAGTCAGGCCTGGCGCTGACCGGCTGGTGATCGAGGTAGCGCCGAAGATCGTCGGCCAGCGCCGCGACCGTCGGATACCGCTCGGCGGGGTCCTTCTTAATCGCCTTGGCGACGATGTTGTCGAGGTCGCCCAGGTAGAGCTTACGAAGCCGGTCCGGAGTACTGCCCCGAGCCCGCGCCTGCTCCGCCCGGACCTCCCGCACGGCGGCGCTCAGCCGGCGTGGCTCGGTTTCGGTGATCGCCCGGAGATGCTCGGCCGTGGAACGGCACGCCTCGCCCGTAGGATGGCGACTGGAGAGGAGCTGGTACAGCAGAACGCCGAGCGCGTAGACGTCGGTGGCCGTGGTGACCGCCTCGCCCCGGACCTGCTCCGGCGCCGCGTACTCCGGGGTGAGCGCGATGCCGCCCCGGTCGGTCAGGGCGGACCGCGCAGCCGGCGTGGCTTCCTCGTCCAGCAGCTTAGCGATCCCGAAGTCGAGCAGCTTCACCGCCCCGTCGGCGGTGACCAGAATGTTCGACGGCTTGAGGTCGCGGTGGACGATGAGGTTGGCGTGGGCATGCCCCACCGCGCCCAGCACGTCGAGGAAGAGCGTGATCCGCCTCGCGGGCGAGAGCCGCTGCGCGTCGCAGTACTGATCGATCCGCTCACCCTGGACCCGCTCGAGAACCAGGAACGGCTGCCCGCCGTCGGTCACTCCCGCATCGAGCAGCCGGGCGATGTGGGGATGATTCACCCGGGCGAGGAGGGTGCCCTCGCGCCGGAATCGCTCGCTTCCCACCGGGTCGAGCAGCGCGAGGTTCAGCAGCTTGACCGCGGCATCGCCTTCGAAGCGACCATCGGTGCGCCGGGCCAGCCAGACGGTGCCCATGCCGCCCTGGCCCAGGAGCCGGTCGAGCGTGTAGGCCCCGACTCGAAGTCCGGTGAGACCCGCGCCGGCCGCACCCAGCGGCCCGGCGATCCGCTGGTCGAGGAAGCCGCGCTGGTCGAGCTGCGTTTCGGCGGCGAGCAGCCGCTCCAGCTCCTCGGCGACATCAGGACGCTCGGCCCTCAGCCGGGCGAGCCATGGGCCGCGCTCCGCCGGATCGAGGTCCAATGCCTGGTCGAGCAACGGCTCCAGCGTCGCGAGGAGCTCCAGACTCGCCTCCGACCGCGGCTCAGGCATGCATCGCGACTCCGGCGGGCCGGCTGGTAGTGATAATCGTCATCCTGGTGAGAGATCGGAGAATCCACCGAAAAACCGACAAGCGAACTCGCCGGTCAGCGCCGATCGGTCTCCGCCTCGTGGCTTTCCGGATCGAGGTCCTGGAGCGATCGGTGCAGCAGCAGGCGGGCCTTCCGCCAGTCCCGGTACACCGTCCGTTCCGATATCCGCCGCATCTCGGCGATCTCGGCGAAGGAAAATCCACAGAAGAAGTGCAGGTCGACCAACTCGGCCAACCCCGGGTCCAGCTGCCCCAGCGTCTCGAGCGCGGCCCCCAGCCCTTCGAGGTCCTCGGCCGGGACCGGCGCCGGGGCGCGCTCGGCGCCGTCGCCCGTGATGTGGAACTCCCCGCCCCGTTTGAGCGCGCGGTCCCGGCGGGCATAGTCGATCATGAGCCCCCGCATGGCGCGCGCGGCATAGGCCAGGAACTGGCCCCGGCTGGCGAATTCGACGCCTTCGCGGTTCGAGATGTTGAGATAGGCCTCGTGCAGGAGGGTTGTCGTGCCGAGCGTCAGGCCGGACCCGCCCCGGCGGAGCTCGCGCTCCGCGATGTGGTGCAGCTCTCGGTAGAGCGCCACGAAGAGGGCGCTCGACGCCTCGGCGTCGCCGGCGCCGGCCGAACGCATGAGCTGACCGATCGGGGCGTCCACCTGGGGTGCTCCGCTTGAGCCGGGAAGTCGAGCTACGGGGATGGCTCAAGTTACGGGGCCCCCTGGCCGGGTGCAAAGGCGGCCGCGGGAGGCGCGATGGCAGTTGGGAACGGTCGTTTCCGATCTCCCGATCGAGTCCCCGTCATCCTCGCCGTCTTCCCCCGGAGGCAGTTCATGCGTGCAAGTATTGTCACCGCCGTTGCCGGCGGTCTGGCCCTCGCCCTCGCGGCGTGTACCGACTCCGAAACGTCCGCTGGGCCGAGCCAGGAACCCGTCGACCGCCCTCCCGAGCTGTCGGTCGTGACCTTCGGCGTGACGACACTGGGCAACCCCGCCGATAACAGCGGCGCGCAGGCTATCAACGAGCTGGGACAGGTCCTGCTGACCCTGGGACCAGAGCCGTACCGGCCGTGGGTCTGGACCAACGGCAGTCTCCTCGCGCTTCTCCACCCGTTCGACGCCCACGGGGTCCAGGGCTTCGACCTCAACGCAAACGCCGTGTCGGTCGGCGATGTCGATGGACAGGCGGCCGCATGGGTCAACGGCGAGCTTACCATGCTCCAGGTGCCGGCGGGTGTGCTCGGATCTCAGGCGCTGGCCATCAACGATGCGGGACAGATCGTCGGGACGGCCAGTCTTCCGGGCGACGTCAATAACTCACCTGTCATATGGCAGAACAAGGACCAGGAGATGACCGTCCTCCCCGGCGGCGTCGGACGAGCCGTGGACATCAACAACGCGGGGGAGATCGTGGGCGCCAGCCTGGACGAGGGCCAGAACTTCATCCGTGGCGCCTATTGGGCCAGCGCGACCGCCGAGCCTCAGTTCCTCAAGGGCCCGACAGGCCAGCCCTGCGGTGAGCCGGACGCGATCAACGACCGGAGCGAGATGGTCGGCTTCTGCGGCAACGGTGCCGCGTACTGGTCCGGGCCCACGGCCAATGCCGTCGCTCTGGGCAGCGGCACCAGCGGTGCGACCGGCATCAACGAGCTGGGACAGATCGTGGGGCTGAGCCGGATCGAGGGTTCCTTCGACTTCCACCCGACCCTCTGGCAGCAGGAGGGCACCGCCTTCCGAGCCTTCGATCTCGGCATCGTCTCCGGGTACACGGAGGGTCAGGTACACGATGTCAACAACCACGGCCAGGCCGTCGGCAGCACCTTGAAGGATTTCACTATCCTAGGGTTGCTGTGGCAGATCCCCGTGCGCGTGGCGATGGACGTCGTGCCGGGCGCCGTCAGCTCGATCAAGCTGGGCGGCACGGGCAACGTCGCCGCGGCGCTCCTGGGCTCGCCGTGGTTCCACGCGGGAGACATCGATCCCAACACGCTCACCCTGGGCAACGACAACGGCACCGAGACCCCGATCGCCCGGAAGAAGAACAGCCCGGTAGCCAAGCTGACCGACGTGAACCGGGACGGCGACCTGGACCTCGTGGTGGAGTTCCCCAAGCAGGCAATGACGAAGACTGGGGACCTGGTGGCCGGCTCGCAGGTACTGGTGGTGCAGGGGCGGCTGCGGGATGGGACCCGGCTCCGCGGGGCAGATCAGGTGACTGGGGTGCGATAGCCGGTACCGGCCGCTCCCGGCGGGCGGCTGCCGGAGGGACCAAATGGACCGTGCGCCCCGTCGGCGCACGGTCCGTTTCGTCAACCTGACACGATCGAGGTGGCTTTTTCGATCATGTATAGAGAGACGCTCACTCAGCCATGATCGGGAGGGGACTTGCCACAATCAGGCTCGACGCTTCGCCGGCTTGGCCGGATCGATCGGGCCGAGCCCAGGCTACGGGACTCGGTCGGCCGGAGGGAGCGGTCAGCCGGGTACCCATTAGTGCAGGCGCTGAACGAATTGGGGCTCTGGTGCAAGGCGGTGGGGCGCTACAGCGAGGGGCGACGGCACTATCTGCGGGCGCGGGCAATCCTGCAGGCGATGGGCTCGGCCGATCACGAGGCGCTGGCGACCGTCTATCACAACCTGGCCGGGATCGAGCACGCGACCGAAGCCTATGCCGCTGCCGAGGCGCTCGCCCGCGAGGGGCTCGCGATCCGGCTGGACCACCCTCGGCCTTCGGCCCGACTGGTGGCGGCGGACGAGATCGCGCTGGCGGCGATCCTCGACAACCTCGGGCGGTTTGGCGAGGCGGAAGCACTCTACCTTGCCGGCCTGGGGCTGCTCCGCCGTCTCTCCCGCCGACTGCCGGCCGAAGAGGGGGTCGCGTGGGGTGGCCTCGGGGCCCTCGCCGTGCGACAGGGCCGCGCCACCGAGGCCATCCCCCTGCTCGAGCGGGCCGTGCGCCTCAAGCGTCAGACCCTCGGCACGACCCACCCGGACGTGGGCCTGGCCCTCCATAACCTCGCCACGGCATACCACCGTGCCGGACGCGAGGCCTCCGCCCGCACCACCGGCGCCGGAGCCCTGGCGATCCTGGAGCGACGCCTCGGGAGCCGGCACCCCTGGACCAGGGCATGCCGCGACCTTCTCGCGGCCAGGTCTTCCACTCCGACCCCTCTTGACCAGGAGCCAGCATGTCCAAAATCCCGGCGAAGTCCCCAAGCCAGCGGGAGCCCACCCCGGAGCAGCAGGGGGCGGCCCTCCGCGTCCTCCAGAAGGATCTCGACCAGCTCGAGCTCCGGGTCGAGGAGCTGGAAGAGCGCATCGTGCCCCGGCTCGCCTCGAACCACAACGACTCGCCGCTGAGGCTCACCTGAGCAGTGGGCACCGCGGCCCTCGAGTGTCAGGGTGGGCTCCCGATTTACGATCTCAAGGGCACTGGAGGTACCGCGCCCTCACCCGATCAGGAGATTTCGATGCCCAAATCAGACCCTCA
>DASSML010000293.1:0-2863 GCA_035688895.1 Gemmatimonadales bacterium | reverse complement strand
GCCGGAACTGGCGGCGCCGCTCCACGCGGCGGCCATCGTCCCGCTTCGCTCCGCCGGCGTGGTCATCGGCACGGTCAGCGTCTACAACCGGCGCGACGGGGCGCCCTTCGGCGACGCCGACGTCCAGTTGCTGCAGACCCTGGGCGACCAGGTCGTAGTGGGACTCGACCGTGCCGCTGTGCTGGAGGAGAGCCGGCGCAATGAGCGGGAGCTGGCGGCCAAGAACGCGGAGCTGCTCCGGGCCAATCGACTCAAGAGCGAGTTCCTGGCCAACATGAGCCACGAGCTCAGGACTCCGCTCAACGCCATCATCGGGTTTTCCGACCTGATCCTCTCCGGGCAGGCCGGCGAGCTCGGGGCCCAGCACCGCGAGTACCTCGAGGCCGTGCTGCGGAACGGCCGTCATCTGCTGTCGCTGATCAACAGTATCCTCGATCTGTCGAAGATCGAGGCTGGCCGGATGACGCTGGAGTTGGTGAACGCCGACCTCCGGGAAGCGATCACCGGAGCGGTGGCCGACACGGCCAGCCTGCGCAGCGCCAAGCGACAGGAGTGCCATCTAGACCTGGGCTCTCCCCTGCACGTCGTGGCCGACGGGGTGCGGGTGCGCCAGGTGCTGTTCAACCTCCTGGCCAACGCCTCCAAGTTCACCCCCGATGGCGGCAGCATCACCCTTCGCGCGCTCCCGAGCCATGCACCGTTGCCGCTCCCCGCGGAGCGCGCCGGGGAGGAGCCGCGGATGGTGACCCGGGATGTGGTCTGGGTCTCGGTGGCGGACACCGGCGTGGGCATCCGCCCTGAGGACATGTCCAAGCTTTTCCTGGAGTTCAGTCAGGTGGACAGCTCGCCGAGCCGGCAGGCGCAGGGAACCGGCCTGGGGCTCGCGCTGTGCCGCAAGTTCGTGGAGATGCACGGCGGGACGATCGGGGCCGAGTCGGTGCCCGGCCGCGGGACCACCTTCTGGTTCATCCTCCCCACCGAGGGGCCCACTCGCCGGCGGGGCCCGACTTGAACTGCCGGGCCGAGGCGCTAAGCTTCGCTCCGATGCGTCCGAGCCGCCTGACGTCGCTGCTGCTCGCCATCCTGTTGCTCATGCACGGGATGGCCATCGGCACGTCCGTCGCAGGGCGAGCCGGCGCGCCCGCCTCCCGCACCGCCGTCGCGGCCACGCCCGGACAACCCGGCGTCCCGCTCCCCGAACACGACGAGACCACCTGCGCCGTCTGCCACGCCTCGGTCACGCTCTCGACGCTGACCCTGGCGCGGGCCATTCTGCCCGACGCGCCCATGACCGTCCAGCGCGCACCCGCCCTCGCCGAGGAGCGGCTGCCGCGCGCCCCTGCCTCCCGACCCACCAGCTCCCGAGCTCCTCCCACGCTCCGTTCCGCCTGAATCCCGCCGCCCCCTGAGGCGGCGACACTCAAGCAACGGAGTCGCTCATGCATGCCCGTGCTCGCACGGTCATTCTCCTCGCCCTGTGGTGGCTGGGAGGCACGTCGCTCGCGGCGGCCCAGGTCCCTGAGGGTTCCCGGGCCGATTCGCTAGCGGCAGTGCTCAACCGGCTGACCGCCCGGATCGATTCACTGGAGTCTGGCCACTGCCCCGATACCACGCGCCTGGCGCTTCCCGCCCCCAGCGGGAATGCCCGCGCGGACAGTCTTCTCGCCGTGACGGCCGAGCTCGATCGCCGGCTGCGCACGCTCCGTGACCAGCGGTGCGCCGGCGCCGCCCCCGCGGCCCCGGCCGCCCCGGCCGACACCACCGACGAGCTGGCGGCGATTCGCGCCGCCGCGGCAGGGGCAGCCGGCGGCGCGGCAGCCGCTGGCGGCACCCCCGCCGATACCACTGCCGCCCCGCCCCCGGCGCCCGAGCCGCAGGCCCCGCGGAACGCATCCGCCCTGAACCCCGAGATCAGCGCCACCGGCGACATCCGCCTGGTAGCCCGGGACGGCCACCAGCACGACAACGGGGTGGCCCGGGAGTTCGAGGTGGGGCTGCAGTCGACCCTCGATCCGTACTCGACCGCCAAGATCTTCCTCAGCTTCGAGAACGGGGAAGTAGGGGTCGAGGAGGGCTACCTCTACTGGACCGGCCTTCCCGGCAAGCTTCGGGTCGACGTCGGGAAGTTCCGCCAGCAGCTCGGCGACCTCAACCGCTGGCATCTCCACGCACTCCCCGAGACCGAGTACCCGCTGGTGTACCAGCGCTTCCTCGCACCCGAGGGGCTGAGCGGAGTCGGAGTCTCACTCTACACCACCCTGCCGGTCTCGCTCCTCGGCGGCACTCACGAGGTCTGGGTGCAGGGCACGACGGCCGAGAGCCAGACGCTCTTCGGCGACGGCCACCAGCCCAGCCTGCTGCTCAGGCTGCAGAACTTCTGGCAGCTCAACCGCAGCACCTACGCGCAGATCGGCATCACCGGCGTCGGCGGCAACGACGACGACAGCGATCTCCGGAGCCGGCTGGGCGGCCTCGACTTCCGCCTCACCTGGCGTCCGCCCGAGGCGGGCACCCGTCGCGAGGTGACCTTCCGCGCCGAAGGCTACCGGCTGCATGCCACCGAGGCCGGGACCACCACCGACCGGTACGGCACCTTCCTGGATCTCAGCGCCCGGCTCAGCCGCCGCTGGATTGCGGCCGGCCGCTATGACTGGGTCGAGGCCCCGCGCGGTCCCGATGACACCGAATGGCGGATCACGCCGTCTCTGACCTGGTGGCAGAGTGAATTCGTCTATCTCCGCCTGGAAGGGGAACACCGCGACAGTGAACTCGAAGGTACTCAGAACCTGCTGACCCTTCAGGCGGTCTTCGCCATGGGGCCGCACAAGCACGAGACCTACTGACAGGAGTCATCGCAGATGCT
>DASSML010000292.1:0-2996 GCA_035688895.1 Gemmatimonadales bacterium | reverse complement strand
CTGAGGAAAGCTGTTGCGGCATAGCCACCCTCGGAATCCCTGTGGCACAGGGATTCCGCAAGTGAGCCGTCAGATCGTTGGGAATTTTGAGAAAGCATCCTTTCATAGAAAGGGAAGGCCGTAATTCTCGGGATTCCCGGTTGGTTGAGCACATTAAAACGTGTTCTAGACACCTGTGAGAGGTTCACTTGCGGAATCCCTGTGCCCCGAGCGCAAGAGCATCGAGCCGATCGCCCTGAACGTCGGCGACGGCCAGGTCTCGGCGTTGCAGAAGTTCCTCAACATCGCCCCCTGGGACCACGACGACGTCCAGACCGAGGTCCAATCCGTCTTCGTCGACGAGCTGGTTCCCACCGCCGCCAGCCCGATCGGCACGGTCGGGGTCGTCGACGAGAGCGGCTTCGCCAAGAAGGGCGAGCACAGCGCCGGTGTGACCCGGCAACACAACGGCCGACTGGGCAAGCAGGCGAACTGCGTGCGCCAGGAAAGCTTGGGAAAGGGGGAAGCGATGTAGCGGAAACCTTTCGTCGGGACCCTGTGGGTAACCAGCCCCGCCCGGTAAAGCTTGGCCAGCGGCCGGAAGCGAGTCTTGCGTGGTGCCGGGGTAACCCGGGCTGCGAAGCGTAGACAGCGAGCGAGCGGGCCGTGGCATTGAGCCCCGAAATCCTGCTCGCGGGAGCCGACGTCGTGCAGTTGACGGAAGGCCGCATCGCGACGCCGCAAGGGCCTGGCGTCCGCGATCCCGCCGGGGTCGAAGAACAGGGCACGCTCGCGGGGGGTCCCCCAGGAACCTGGGAGGCCCCGCCGCCTTCACGGCAAATCCCGGCCGGAGGTACCGGGTGACCAACTCCAGGTCCGCGGCCGGGGCACCCGGCGGCCACGGGAGCGAAAGATGGGTGCAGCCGTGGTACCGCCTCGCGAAGGCAACGAAGCGCGGTGGGACGGGCGACGGGGAGTCGGAGCGCCTCGGGGTACCGACGACGCGGGGGAACCGACCCGAGGGACCCCGCCGAGGGAAGGGGGCGCCGGGCCATGAGACCGCTGGAGGGACAGATGCCAGGGACACCGAGCTCTGAGACCATCTCAACGCGACGACAGCGGATAGCGGAACTGGCGAGGAATTCGCCGCAGGCGGCGCTCACGACGCTCGCCCACCACATCGACATCGACTGGCTGACGGAGGCGTACCTGCGGACCCGCAAGGACGGGGCCGTCGGGGTGGATGGACAGACGGCCGCGGACTACGCGGCGGACCTGGAGGGCAACCTCCGGTCGCTGCTGGACCGGGCCAAGTCCGGCCGCTACCAGGCGCCGTCGGTGCGGCGGGTGCACATCCCCAAGGGGACCGGACCGGAGACCAGGCCGATCGGCATCCCCACGTTCGGGGATAAAGTCCTCCAGCGTGCGGTGGCGATGGTCCTGGAGGCCGTCTACGAGCAGGACTTCCTGGACTGCTCCTACGGGTTCCGGCCGGGCCGCTCGGCGCACCAGGCGCTGGACGCCCTCTGGCACCGGCTGATGGAGGTGCGGGGCGGGTGGGTCTTGGAGATCGACATCCGAAAGTTTTTCGATACTCTGGACCATCGCCAACTGCGAGAGATCCTGAGCCGGAGGGTGCGTGACGGCGTCCTGCTGCGGCTGATCGGCAAGTGGCTCAAGGCGGGCGTGCTGGAGGACGGGTGCGTCTTGCACCCCGAATCCGGCAGCCCCCAGGGCGGCGTGATCTCACCCGCCCTGGCCAACGCCTACCTGCACGAGGTCCTGGACACATGGTTCGAGCGGACGGTCAAACCCCGCCTGAAGGGGCGGGCGTCCCTGATCCGTTATGCCGACGACGCGGTCTTGGTCTTCGAGCGGGAGGGCGACGCGCGACGGGTCCTGGACGTGCTGCCGAAGCGATTCGAGAAGTACGGCCTGACCCTCCACCCGGAGAAGACCCGGTTGGTCCCGTTCCAGCGGCCTCGGCCGGACGCCCGTACGGGCGCCGATCGGGGTGAGCGTCCCGGCACGTTCGACTTCCTGGGGTTCACCCACCACTGGGGTCGGACGCGCACGGGGAGCTGGGCGGTGAAGCGCAAGACGGCCCGGGGTCGCTTCCGCCGGTCCCTGAGGTCGATAGCGCTGTGGTGCCGCGAGCACCGCCACCTCTCGATCCGGGAGCAGTGGGTCGCCCTGACGGCGAAGCTGCGCGGGCACTACGCGTACTACGGGATCACCGGAAACACGCGGAGCCTCGGCAGCTTCCGACACCACGTGAGGCGGGCCTGGCACAAGTGGCTCAGTCGCCGCTCGGACAAGGCGCGCATCCCGTGGGAGCGCCTCGGCGGGCTGGAGCGACGGTATCCGTTGCCCCCGGCCCGATTGGGGCACGCTCGTCCGGTCACGTAGCGAATTCATGGCTTGAGGAGCCGGATGCGTGAATGACGCACGTCCGGATCCGTGGGGGCCCGAGGCGGGAAACCGCCCCGGGCTACCCGACCAGGTCGGGGTCTTCCTCGTGGGTGTCACCCCGGGCGGCGCGGCGCTGTTGGATCATCAGCTCTACTTGCCCGAGAGCTGGTGCGCAGCCGGCAAGGCCGTCGCGGAACGCCGGGAGAAGGTCCACATCCCCGAGACGGTCGCCTTCCAGACCAAGCCCCAGATCGCTGCGGGGCTGATCCGGCAAACGTTGGTCTTGGGCGCCGTGTCGCTGGATTGGATCACGGCCGACGAGGAGTACGGCCGCAACGGCGAGTTCCTCGACGAGGTGGAACGGCTGGAACTGCGGTACGTCGTCGAGGTGCCGGTCCATACGACGGTCTGGACCGAGGACCCCGCCTCGTGCGTGCCGCCGTATGGCGGCCGGGGCCGTGTGCCGACCCGACCGACCCGCGCGTCGGTCGCCACGGTGGCCGCGGTCGCGTCGAGCCTGGGCCGCCAGTCGTGGCAGACCCTTCGGATGCGCGAGGGTGCCCGGGGGCCGCTGGCGTTCGAGTTCGCCGCGGTCCGGGTCTGGG
>DASSML010000291.1:0-4272 GCA_035688895.1 Gemmatimonadales bacterium | reverse complement strand
GGCCAGGTCCTCCAGCTCCGCCGCGATGGAGTCCAGCGCCGCACCCTGTCCCGTATCCTCCAGCTCCCCCTCCAGAATCCTGAGCTGCCCGTACAGGCTGTAGATCCGGTGCTCGACCACATACCCGTACAGCCCGGGGAGGAACCGCAGCGCCGGCAGGATCACGACGAGCAGCGGAATCAGCAGGAGGAGCAGCCGATCGGTGATTCCCGACAGCCAGAACGGCAAGGTCCGGTAGGCGAAGGGGAGGCCCGATTGATAGAACTGCCTCGCCTCCCCGCTGAGCGGCAGGTCCACGCCTTCCGCCGACGGGAAGCGGCCCGGCCGCTGAAAGATCTCCGGGCCCCCGTGGATCTCGGATGCGGCCTCGAGCAGAAGGTAGTGCAGCGAGGGATGGAGGTCTCGGCGCACCACCAGACTGGCCTCGACCGCGAGCAGGGGGACGTCGTGGGGCGGAATGTTCCGGGCCAGGTCGGCCACGCCGGTGGGAAGCACGACCTTGGTGAGGCTGGGGAAGAGCGCGACGTAGGCATCAGCGCGAGGATAGCCCTGGAGCACGATCCCGTCGGCGAGGAGCAGCCTGCGCACCACCGGCGAGCGCAGTGAGGTCAGCAACACCACGCCGTCCAGGTCTCCGCGCAGGAGCGCGTCGGCGGCGCGCTGAGGAGGGAGGCCGAGGAGCTGAAGGCTCGAGTCGCTCACCCCGTTCAGCGCGAGTAGCCGCCGGGCCAGGACTCGGGTCGCGCTGCCTTCAGGCTCGATCGAAAGTCGCTTTCCCGCCAGTCCGCCCGGGGCCCCGACCCGTGCTCCGCTCCGGAAGAACAGCCACAGCGGCTCGACAGACACCGTTCCGAGGGACACCAGGTCGGACGACTGGTCGGGGCTGGTGAGGCCGCCTTCCACGAAGGCCACACTGACCCCCGAGTGCGGGTCTCGCAGGCGCTCGAGGTTCTCCGCTCCGCCGTGGGTCTGAAGCAGGCGAACCTCGACCCCCGAACGGCGCAGCACCTCCCGGTAGCGGACCCCGAACTCGCTGAACGCGCTTCCGGGCGGCCCGGTGGCCATAATGATCGTGCGGGGCGGGAACGGATTACCTGCGGTGAGCGTCAGCCACACGGCCGCGCCGGCAAACGCCAGCGCCAAGAGGGCGACCGCGACTCGGCGGCGCCGGCGGGCGGCAGAGGCCGCTGGCATGGGGTCAGGCACCGCCTCCGGGGGCGCGGGCGGACCCTTGGGCGAGGCGGCCGGCGCCGCCTTCGCTCGGCTCTTCCCCCTGAGCCCGCAGGTATTCCCGAACCGCGATCTCCAGGTTGAAGTGCATCCGCTCGCGCCCTAGGGTCCGGGCCAGCTCCGACCGCTGCACCACCTCCAGCACTCCCGGATTGAGACCGGCCAGCCAGGCGGTGACGCCGTGCTCGCGGAGCCGCTTTTCGGCCTCGACGAAGGCAACCAGCGCCGAGTACTCCAGATCGAAGACCCCACTGAGGTCGAGCACGACGACCTTGGGGCGCGACTCGTCCACCAGGCGCTGGAGCCGCTCGCCGATTCTCGACGCATTGAGGAAGAAGATCCGCCCCTCGGGCCGCAGAATCAGCAGGCCGGGGAAGCTTTCGTCCTCGGGATGCTCGTCGGAGACAGGCCGGAAGACATTGGTGCCCCGCTTCCGGCGAAGGACGTAGACCGGCGGATTGGCCACCTGCTGGCCCAGCGCGACCACCGAGACCACGATGGCGACCAGAATTCCCTTCAGCGTCCCCAGCAGCAGCACCCCCGCGAGTGCGACCACGGCCCAGAGGAACTCCGTCCGGCGCACCGCCAGGATCGATCGGAAGCCCTCGAGCGAGATGAGCCCGACGGAGTAGACGATCACGACCGCCGCCAGGGTGGCCTGCGGCATCAGCCCCATGGGCTTGGCGAGCAGGACCAGGGTGAGCAGGGTTGCGCCGGCCGTTACCAGCGTGGAGAGCTGCGTGTGTGCCCCGGCGAGGCGGTTCATCGCGGTCTGCGAAGTGCCACCGCCGCCCGGCATGCACCCCAGCAGTCCCGCCCCGGCGTTGGCGAGCCCGGTCGCCAGTAGCTCCCGGTTCGGAATCAGGGGCGGGTCGCCGCTCGCCGCGAACGCGCGCGCCGAAGCGACGGTCTCGGTGAAGCTCATCAGCGCGATGCCCATCGCCCCGGGCCAGAGCGTCGTGAGGAGCGACATGTCGGGAGCAACGAAGGTGGGAAGGCCTCGGGGCACCTCGCCGATCGACTCGACTCCTAGCGCCTGCAGCCCGAAAAGGCTCATGGCGGCGATCGCCCCCACCACCGCGACGATCGGGGCGGGGAGGCGGGGAAAGAAACGCTCGATCCCCAGCAGCACCAGCAAGGTGCCCACACCGACGGCGAGCGTCGGCATGGAGGTGTGGGGAACAGCCGCCAGTATCTCCCGGACGTTGTGAAAGAAGCCGCCCTTCTGGATGTGCACGCCGAGCAGCTTGGGGAGCTGGTCGAACACGATGACCAGCCCGATGCCCGCCTTGAAGCCGATCAGGACCGGATCGGAGATGAAGTTGGCCACGAATCCCAGGCGAAGCACCGACGCGAGCACCAGGATGGCGCCCACCAGCAGTGTCAGTGTCGCCGTGGCCTTGAGCAGCATGGCGGGGTCACCGTTGGGGGCGATCTGCCCCAGCTCCGCCGCCGTCAGGATCGCGATGGTCGTAGTCGTGCTCACGCTGAGGACCCGGGAGGTCCCCAGCACCGCGTAGATCACCATCGGCACCAGCGCGGTGTAGAGCCCGATCTGGACCGGCAGCCCCGCGATGGTGGCGTACGCCATCGCCTTGGGAATGACGACCGCCGCCGCCGTGAGGCCTGCGACCACGTCGGGTCGGAGCCACTCCGTCTTGTACCCGCGGGTCCAGTCGAGCACGACGGCTCGGCGCGTTTCGCTCATGGAGTCACCCTACCGGCCGCCGGGGCCAGCTCGAAGACGTGGTATTGCCACGGCGCGACATCGAGGTAGAGCCCGCGCCCGGCCAGCTCGTCACCATCCCGATCGTAGACCGCATCGCCCAGCAGGTCCTTGAGGCGCCAGCGCCGGCCCGCCAGGCCGGGGAAGGGCGGCCGGAGCCAGCACTGGCTCCGGTTCGGCGCGTAGTTCACCCCGATCAGCAGCCGCTGCTCCCCCGCGCCCTGCCACGCGCCGGCGACGAAGGAGTCCGAGGTCCAGTTGCCGTCCCACGCCTGCGACGGCTCGATCAGCTGCCACTGGCCCTGGCGTACCACCGGCCGGCACAGGATGCCGAGCAGCCGGCGGTAGAACTGGTCGATGCGAGGATTCACCGGCTCGTCCGGCGCTCGGACCAGGTGGGGCGAGATCCGCTTCTTCCGGCCCTCGAGCTGGCCCTGGTGGAAGAAGCGCATCCCGGGCGAGAGGTAGGCGATCACCGCGGCGGCCTCGTGCACGTCGGGAGGAAACGTGGCCGACGCCCGGGGCTCGTCGTGATTCTCCAGGAAGCGGCTCAGTCGGCTCTGATAGTCGAGCCCGGCCCGCAGGTGTTCCCGCACCGGCCGTGCGAGCCCTTCGCGCAGGCGGTCGTAGAGCCGCTTGTCGTAGGCGTAGTCGAAGCCCTGCTGCTGCATGGTCCACTCCAGGTCCCAGTAGACCTCGGCCATGAAGCAGAACTCGGAGTGGCGCTCCCGCACCGCGCGGGTGGCGTTGGGCCAGAAGGGCTGGGCGCGGATGCCCCAGGTCCGCTGGAACACCTCGGGAAGCACCAGCATCGCCATGTCGCAGCGGAGGCCGTCGCACTGCTCGGCGATCGCCTTCAGCTCGGCGAGCATCGCATTCTGGGTGGCGGGATTGCCGTAGTTGAGCTGGAAGGTGTCCGGCCAGCCGGGATAGTAGGGATCGCGGCCGTGGGCCAGGAGCAGGTCGCCGCCGCTGCGCCTGACCCAGCGATAGTTCCGAGGATTGCGGGTGAGCTCGAGCTCGTTGCCGGCCACGTAATACTCCGGATGCGACTCCACCCACGGATGGTCGAGCCCGGTGTGATTGGGGACGAAGTCGAGCATCAGCCGGAGGCCCCGGCTCCTGAGCCGCTCGCGGATGCGTGCGAGTGCGGGCGGTCCCCCAAGGTCCTGACGGACGGTGTACCCGGTGATGGCGAACCCCGACCCGCCGATGTCGGCGTCGGTCAGGTCCGGCAGGGTGTGCCGGAACTCCTCCCGCCACTCGGGGTTGCTGAGTGATTCATCCCGGCCCGCTCGACCGGTCTGCCAGACGCT
>DASSML010000290.1:0-6638 GCA_035688895.1 Gemmatimonadales bacterium | reverse complement strand
GATCACCCTGTCCAGCGTGGGGCTCATGGTGGGCGGCATCGGGGTCGTCGCGATCATGATGATCTCCGTCACCGAGCGCACCCGCGAAATCGGGGTCCGCAAGGCACTGGGCGCCACCCGGGGGGAGATCCTCTTCCAGTTTCTGGTAGAGGCGGCGACACTGACGCTGGTCGGGTGCCTGATCGGGATGGCGCTGGGCGCGGGAGTGGCATGGGGGGTGCGCTCCTTCACGCCCATTCCGGCCACGGTGCCGCTGGGCGCGGTCGTGGCGGCGGTGATTTCCTCGATCCTGACCGGGGTGCTCTTCGGACTGTACCCGGCCGGCAAGGCCGCCCGGCTGGATCCGGTGGAGGCATTGAGGTACGAGTAGCGGAGGTGGAAAGGAAAAGGCGAAAGGCGAAGGGGGCACGGGGAATTGCTCGCGCCCCCTTCGTTTTTTGGCCCTTCCCCTTTCCCCCCTCCCCCTTCCCCAATTTTCTTTCCCCCATGCCCCTCCTCGAGGCACTGCGGCTTGCGCTCCAGGCGATCTGGTCCAGCAAGCTGCGGTCGTTCTTCACTCTGCTCGGCATCATCGTCTCCGTGGGCTTCCTGGTGGTCGTCATCGCGATCATCCAGGGGATGAACGCGTACGTGCGCGACACCCTCACCGCCTCGATGATCGGCACCAACACCTTCCAGGTCCGGCGGGGGCCGATCTCGATCGGCCTGCTCGACGATGCGCAGGT
The DNA here is from genome assembly GCA_035688895.1 of Gemmatimonadales bacterium. Classification (GTDB taxonomy): domain Bacteria; phylum Gemmatimonadota; class Gemmatimonadetes; order Gemmatimonadales; family GWC2-71-9; genus CAVVWJ01. The sequence continues at coordinate 5,913 of DASSML010000290.1, read as the reverse complement.
CCGCGCCATCGCCAAGCGGCCGATGGTGACGGTGGAGGATGCCGCCGTCGTGGCCCGGGCCGTGCCCGATGCGAAGGCGGTGGCCCTCCAGTCCGGCTGGCCCACCCCGGTCGGCGAGGTGAGCTACCGCAACCGCACCATCATCAACGTCCTGGTTTTCGGCGTGACGCCGGCATATCAGGTGGTGCAGGACTACCGCTTCGCCGCCGGCGGCGCGCTGGGCGATCCCGACGTCCGGGAGCGCCGCCCGGTGGTGATCCTCGGCCACGAGGTCGCCGAGAAGCTGTTCGACGTCCCCGCCAGTGCGGTGGGCCATCGCGTCCGGCTCGACGGCCACGAGCTCACTGTCCGGGGCGTGATCGCGCCCAAGGGACGCCTGCTGGGGCAGTCGTTCGATGCCTTCGTCCTCCTCCCGTTCAGCACCTTCGAGGCGTTCTACGGCCGGCGGAAGACCACGGTCGTCTCGGTCAAAATGCAGACCGCCGACGAGATCGACGGCGCGATGCGTCGGGCCGAGGAGGCGATGCGGGTGGCACACCGGCTTCATCCGGGCGAGGACAACGACTTCACCGTGGACAAGGCCGACGCCTTCGTGGCCTTCTGGAAGCAGCTCACCGCCGTCCTCTTCACCGCGATCCCCGCCGTGGTGGCGATCGGGATCGTGGTCGGCGGCATCGTGATCATGAACATCATGCTGATGACGGTGACCGAGCGTACCCGCGAGATCGGGCTGCGCAAGTCGCTCGGGGCCACCCGCCGCGACATTCGCCGGCAGTTCCTGGTGGAGTCGCTGGTCCTCACCTCGCTCGGCGGGCTGCTGGGTGTCCTGATCGGATGGGCCGCCGCGTGGGGGGTATCGAGCTTCACGGCGCTCCCCGCCCGGATCACGCTCTGGTCGGTGTCCATCGCCCTCACGCTCGGCGCCGGGGCCGGCGTGGTATTCGGCGTCTACCCCGCGGCTCGGGCCTCCCGGCTCGATCCCATCGCCGCGCTCCGGGTCGAGTGACCAGGTGATCGCCCACAACCTCGGCGAGGGCATCGCCATCGCCCTGGATGCCATCCGGGCCAACAAGCTCCGATCGGGCCTGACCATTCTCGGCGTGGTCATCGGCGTGACCACGGTGATGGCCGTGGCCTCGCTGGTCCAGGGGATCCGCCGCCAGATCTTCAACGCGATCGAGGTGGCCGGCCCCACCACATTCTACGTGATCCGTTACTTCTCCCAGACCCCGGTCAACCCCGACCGCCTCCCGTACGAGGTCCGGATCCGCCCGGTGCTCCAGCCGTCCGACGCCGCCGCGCTCGCCCGGCTGCCCGAGATCCGCTACGCCGGCATCTGGGTCCAGGTGTTCCAGAAGATCGAGTACCAGGGCGAGCGGACCCAGCAGGTCGTCATCTTCGGGGCCGACGCGCACTACATGGACGTCCAGGGAGGCACGCTGCTGCGGGGACGGCTCTTCAGCCGGGCCGAGCTGACCGGCGAGCAGGTGATCGTGCTCGAGTCGGCCGTGGCCGACCGGCTCTTCGGGCGACTGGACCCCATGGGGCGCCAGGTCCGCATCGACGGACGGAGCTTCCGGGTGATCGGCATCTACGAGAAGCCGTCCAACATCTTCGAGCCACCCGGTCAGGAGACCGGTGGCATCGTGCCCTTCGCCTCGGCGCGGGAGAGCTTCCAGTACGACGAGACCAACGCCCTCTTCATCGCCGTGAGGCCCCGGACCGGGGTGTCGGTGGACCAGGCCATGGACGGGGTGACGGTGGCCCTGCGACGCATCCGGAACCTCCACCCCGGAATGCCCAACACCTTCGACCTGATCACCCAGGACCAGATCCTCGATGTCGTCGGCAATCTCACGTCGTATTTCTTCCTCGCCATGGTGGCGCTGTCCAGCGTCGCCCTGCTGGTCGGTGGCATCGGGGTAATGGCGATCATGATGGTCTCCGTCACGGACCGCACCCGCGAGATCGGTCTGCGAATGGCGCTGGGCGCGACCCGACGCGAGATCCTCTGGCAATTCCTGGTCGAGGCAGGAACCCTCACCCTGCTCGGCGGCGGCATCGGGATCGTGGTGGGCCTCGGCGCCGGCGCCTTGCTCAAGGCAGGGCTAGGACTGGAGGCGGCGGCTCCGCTCTGGAGCATCGCGGTCGCCTGCGCGGTGAGCGTCGGAATCGGGCTCGTCTTCGGACTCATTCCGGCCAACCGCGCCGCCCGTCTCGATCCGGTGGAGGCCCTCCGCCGCGAGTAGGTGTGCAAGCCTCCCGGGCGGCCGCATCTCCCGGCCTCCCCGAGGAGGTACCATGCGCGCTCCGCTGCTCGCGGCCACACTGATGCTGGCCGCCCCGCTCACATCGTGCGATCACAGCCCATCCGCCGGCCGCTCCACGGTCGGCAGCCCCCTCCAGGCGCGTGACGATGCGCCGGCCAGCGCCGCCGAGGTCAAGGCGGTTGGGGCCAACGACGCCGAGGTGCAGCAGAGTGCATCGGTCCCGCCGTTCTGGAACGACCCCGCGGCCGACCCCGCCAGCCGGCTCATCATCCGGACCGGACAGGCCGGCATCGAGGTCGACTCGCTCGAGCCGGCTCTCGACCTGCTTCGGATGACCGCCACCCGGATCGGCGGCTTCGTCGGCAACGCCAACATTCAGACCGGCCGCAACCAGGTCCGCCAGGCCACGGTCGAGATCAAGGTCCCGGCCGGCCGGTTCGACGATCTCACCGACGGGCTCAGGCCGCTGGGCCGGGTCGAGTTCCTGAACGTCGGCGCCGAGGACGTGAGCGAGGAGTTCGTGGATCTGACCGCCCGCACGGCCAACGCACGACGCATGGAGGAGCGGCTTCTGGAGCTGCTGGCCACCCGGACCGGCAAGCTGCAGGACGTGCTCTCGGTCGAACGGGAGCTGGCGCGGGTGCGGGAGGAGATCGAGCGCATGGAGGGCCGCCTGCGCTATCTCAAGACCCGGTCCCAGCTCAGTACCCTGTCGGTGGCGATGCACGAGCCGCCGCCGCTGGTCTCCCCGACTCCGGGCAGCAACCCGCTGGCCCACGCGGTGCGCGAGGCCTGGAGAAACTTCGTGGGCGTCCTGGCCGCGGGGATCGCGTCGCTGGGGTATCTGGTGCCCCTGCTTGTCCTGGGCTGGGGGATCGTGGTCGGCGGTCGCCGGCTGGGACGGCGGACAGCCTAAGCGGCGCTGGGGACGACGGGGGCGCGCGAAGAACTCTCTCGCGTCCCCTTCGCCTTTCGCCTTTCCCCTTTTCCCTTTTTCTTTCCTTCATGCCCGTCGACATCCTGGCGATCGCCGCCCACCGCGACGACGTGGAGCTCACCTGCGCCGGCGTCCTGCTCAAGGCGGTGGACGCCGGCTATCGGACCGCGATCCTCGATCTCACCGCGGGGGAGGCCGGCACCCGGGGGAGCGCCGCCCTGCGGGCCGAGGAAGCCGAGCGCGCCGCCGCGATTCTGGGCGTTGCCGAGCGCCGGAACGCAGGCCTCCCCGACGCGCACCTGCACAACACCGACGAGACCAGGCGGCTGGTGGTGGCCGAGATCCGCCACTTCGCACCCCGGGTCGTCATCCTGCCCTTTCCCGTGGGCCGGCACCCGGACCACCGGATCGCGTCGGAGCTGGGCCGGGACGCCTGCTTCCTGGCCGGGCTTGGGCGCTACGATGCGCCGGGCGAACCCCACCGGCCGCACAAGATTCTCTACGCCCTTTCCTATCGGGAAGACCCGGTCAAGCCGACCTTCGTGGTGGACATCAGCGCGCAATTCGAGCGGAAGCTCGCCGCCGTGCGGTGTTACGCCAGCCAGTTCGACGGCGCCAAGGCGGCGGGGGAGATCTTCCCCACCGGCCAGGACCTCTATTCCCTGATGCAGAGCCAGAACGAGCACTACGGCTCCCTGATCCGCGCCCGATACGGCGAGCCGTACTACACGGAGGAGACGGTCGCCGTGGACGACGTCGTGCGCATGGGCGTGCAGAGCATGTAGGGAGCGCCTATTTTCCCTGCATGACCCCCAGCCCCGTCTATCTCGACCACGCCGCCACTACTCCGGTGCGCCCGGAGGTGCTGGAGGCGATGCTCCCATACCTGACCGAGCAGACGTTCGGTAACCCCTCCAGCGCCCATCGGTTCGGCCGGGCCGCGCGGGCGGGCATCGAGCAGGCCCGCCGGGAGGTCGCTGCCGGTGTGGGGGCCGAGCCCAACCAGGTGATTTTCACCTCCGGCGGCACCGAGGCGGACAACCTCAGCGTGCTGGGAGCGGCGCTCGCCGCGCGGGACCGGGGCGCGCGCATGGCGGTGGCGGTGAGCGCCACGGAGCACAAGGCGGTGCTGGCGGCAGCCCACGCCGTCTGCCACCTGGGCGGCAGCGAGCACATCCTTCCCGTGGATGCCACCGGGCGCGTGGAGCTCGATGCGCTGGACCAGGCGCTGGCGGAAGGGCCCGCCGTGGTCTCCGTGATGTGGGTCAACAACGAGGTCGGGACGGTCCAGCCGGTGGGCGAGATCGCCGCCCGATGTCAGGCGGCCGGGGTGACCTTCCATACCGACGCCGTCCAGGCCTTCGGCAAGCTGCCCGTCTCGATTCACGACCTCCCCTGCACCCTGCTCACCCTCTCCGGCCACAAGCTCGGCGCGCCCAAGGGCATCGGCGCCCTGGTGGTTCGCGACCGCAAGGCGATCGAGGCGATCATCCACGGGGGGGGCCAGCAGTACGGCCTCCGCCCCGGCACCGAGAACGTGGCGGGCGCCGTGGCGCTGGGCCGGGCGATCACCCTGGCCGCGCAGGAGCAGAGGCACGAAGCCGAGCGCCTCGAGGCGCTGCGGAATACGCTGGCGGAGCGCCTGGCGGCGGCCGTGGCCGACGTCCACGTGAACGGGCGGGAGGGCGCGCGCGCGCCGCACGTGCTCAACCTGAGCGTGGCCGGCGCCGACAGCGAGGCGCTGCTGATGCACCTCGACCTGGCCGGCATCGCGGCATCGAGCGGCTCGGCGTGCACCACCGGCGCAGTGGAGCCTTCCCACGTGCTGGTGGCCATGGGCGTGCCGCGGGAGCTCGCGCTGGGCGCCATCCGCTTCAGCCTGGGCCGGGAGAGCACCGCGGCAGACGTCGACCGCGTGGTCGAGGTGATGCCGGCGGTGGTGGCCAAGGTACGCAAGCTCGCGGGCGCGCTGGGACGGGCATGAAGCCCCGCGTGCTGGTGGCGATGTCGGGGGGCGTGGACTCCTCCGTGGCGGCCGCTCGGCTGGTGGACCAGGGCTACGAGGTGGTGGGGGCCACCATGAAGCTCTTCTGCTACGGCGATAGCGTCCCCGACCGCCCCTGCTGCTCGCTCGATTCGATCAACGACGCGCGTGCCGTCGCGGATGCGCTCCGGATTCCGCACTACGTGCTGAACCTGGAAGACCGCTTCGCCCTCCACGTGATCGAGAACTTCGTGGACGAATACAGCCGCGGGCGCACTCCGATTCCCTGCGTCCGGTGCAACTCGTTCACCAAGTTCCGTGATCTCCTGGCCCACGCGGAGGCCCTCGACTGCGCCGCCATCGCCACCGGGCACTACGCCGTGGCGCGCGACGGGCGGCTCTACCGGGGGCGGGATCGGAGCAAGGACCAGAGCTACTTTCTCTGGGGCATCGATCGCGGCGTGGTAGCTCGCATGCTCACGCCGGTCGGCGAGATGACCAAGGCCGAGACCCGGGACCTGGCGCGACGGCTCGGCCTGGTGACCGCGGACAAGCCCGAGTCGGTGGAGATCTGTTTCGTCCCCGACGACGATTACGTCGGAGTTCTGGAGCGGCACCTTCCGGCCGATGCGCCGGCTCTCGCTCGCGGCCCGCTGGTGACGACCGCCGGCGAGGTCATCGGCGAGCACGAGGGCTACGCCCGGTACACCATCGGCCAGCGG
>DASSML010000289.1:0-2113 GCA_035688895.1 Gemmatimonadales bacterium | reverse complement strand
GAAAGGAGGAAGAGACTCGAACTCGGAAACCTTTCACTGGAACCCTGCGGGTTGCACGAATCCCGCCCGGCAGAGCTTGGCAAGCAGCCGGAAGCGAGTCTTGCGTGGGGGGAGGTGACTCCCACTGCGAAGCGTAGACAGCCAGTGCCAAGGCCGTGCGATTGAGCCTCGAAATAACGTCTCGCGGGAGCCTCCGCTGTTGTGACAGGCGGGGGCCGCGCCGGCACGCCGCAAGGGCCTGGCATGCCCGGTCCCGCCGGGGTCGAAGAACAGGGCCAAGGCACACGAGGGGTCCCCGGGAACCTGGGAGACCCCGCCGTCTCCACCGACACGTCCGGCCCGGGGACCGGATCACCAACCCCGAGGCCCCCGGCCGTGCGCCCCGGCCGACGGGAACGAACAGCGGCGCGACGGTGGTATCGCCGGGCGAAGGCAACGAAGCACGGCGAGAGGGACGGCGGGGAGTCGGAGCGCCCCATACTACCGCGGATGCCGGGGAACCAACCCGAGGGACCCGGCGGAGGGAAGGGGGCGCCGTGTCACGAGACCGCTGGAGGGAAACATGGCGGGTGCATCGGAACCCGTGGACGTGTCCACGAAACGACGGCGGATCGCACAACTCGCTCGGCAGAGCCCGGAGATGGGATTCACATCCCTGGCTCACCACATCGACCTCGAATGGCTGCTGGAGGCGTACCGTCTCACCCGCAAGGACGGGGCGGTGGGCGTGGACGGGCAGGACGGCGAGGACTACGCAGCGGACCTGGAGGCCAACCTCCGGTCGCTGCTGGACCGAGCCAAGTCCGGTCGCTACCAGGCGCCACCGGTGCGGCGGGTACACATCCCCAAGGCGGGCTCGGCGACCGAGACCCGTCCCCTGGGGATCCCGACCTTCGAAGACAAGGTGCTTCAGAGGGCGGTCGTCATGGTGCTGGAAGCGGTCTACGAGCAGGACTTCCTGGACTGCTCGTACGGCTTCCGGCCCGGGCGATCGGCGCATCAGGCGCTGGACAGCCTCTGGCGTCAGACGATGGCGATGGGGGGCGGCTGGGTCGTGGACGTCGATGTCCGAAAATTCTTCGACACGATCGACCACGGCCATCTGCGGGACTTCCTCAAGCGACGGGTGCGGGACGGGGTGCTGCTGCGACTGATCGGCAAGTGGCTCAACGCGGGCGTCCTCGAGGACGGGTGCGTGACGCACCCGGAATCGGGGGCGCCGCAAGGCGGGGTGGTCAGCCCGACGCTCTCGAACGTCTTCCTACATTACCTGCTGGACGAGTGGTTCGAGCGGGAGGTCCGACCGCGCCTGAAGGGGCCGTCGTTCCTGATCCGCTTTGCGGACGACTTCGTCATGGGCTTCGCCCGTGAGGAAGACGCCCGGCGAGTGATGGACGTGCTGCCCAGGCGGTTCGAGAAGTACGGCTTGACGATCCACCCGGAGAAGACGCGGTTGGTGCCGTTCGAGCGGCCCGGCGGCGACCCGATCCAGGCGGACCCGAGTCGGCGGCCCCCACCAGGGACGTTCGACCTGCTGGGGTTCACGCACTACTGGGCCCGCTCCCGGAAGGGGAACTGGGTGGTGAAGCGCAAGACGTCCGCGAGCCGATTCCGCCGCGGCCTGAAGGCCCTCTCGGACTGGTGCCGGATCAACCGACACCGACCGATCCCAGAGCAGCACCAGGCGCTGAGCCAGAAGCTGCGAGGCCACTTCGGCTACTACGGGATCACGGGGAACTCGATCGGGATCTACCGGTTCCGGGTCGAAGCGCTCAAGCGGTGGAGGAAGTGGCTGGCGCGCCGGGATCGTCGGCGGGCCATCCCCCGGGACCGATTCGACCGCCTCCTGGAGCGGTTCCCGCTCCCGAAGGCGTTAGCGGTCCACTCCACGTACCGAACGGCAGCGAATGCGTGACATGACGAGCCGGATGCGTTAATCGCGCCCGTCCGGATCTGTGGGAGCCCCGGGTAGGCAACTACTCGGGGCGACCCGGCCCCAGCCCGGTCCCTGATCCCCGGTCCCGTCGCGAACGATTGCGTGCGCGCGTGTCACAGGCCGAACCGACCGATCGACGCGTCCCACGCACCTCCCGGTACGGTTGGCGAATTCATG
>DASSML010000288.1:0-6843 GCA_035688895.1 Gemmatimonadales bacterium | reverse complement strand
TTCCAGGCCATCGACGCGAAGCCGGTCCACCACTTCTTTCTCATCGTGGCGCCGCCGCTGGAGATCTCCAATCAGTATCTGCCGGTGCTCGGTCGCATCGCCCAGTTCTGCAAGGACGCGGAGGTCCCCGACCGGCTTTCCCAGCTGCGGAATGCTGACGAGTTCTTCAATCTGCTCGAGGCCAAGGGAGTGTAGCGGATGATTCGGGGAGCGGCCTTCCGCCCCGCGTTCTGGATCTGCCTCGGCCTCGCCGCGGCCCGGACCGCCCCCGCGCAGACGCCCGCCGACCGCCTCGCCCTGGGGCACCTTCGCGATAGCCTGGCCGCCCTGCAGGATGTTCCTCTCCTTCGATCCCGTCAGCGCTCGCTGGCACACGCGACCGAGCCTCTCGCCCAGCTCCGGCTCGCTCTCATCGGTCTCCGGCTGGCCGAGCTCGGCACCGGAGCCGACGCCAAGGCGGCCATCGACCCCGCGCGCCGGGTGACTCGCGCTCGGCCCGACTGGCCGTGGGGCTGGTACACGCTGGGCCTGGCGGAGACCCAGCGGGCCGCCTGGGAGCAGGCCAACACCCTCAACCTGGGCAGTCGGGTGGGCGTCGGCACCCTGGAGAAGGCGATTGGTCGGCATCGGCAGGCCATCGCGGCAGACCCGGCGTTCACCCCCGCGGCACTGCACCTGGCCGAGCTGACGCTGAGCCTCCGCGACACCGCGCTGTTCGGGCCGGCTCGCGATGACCTCCGCGTGGCGTCGACCGCCTCGCCCCACGACCCTCGGGTCCTCCTGGCCCGCGCGCGACTGGAGCGCGCCGCGGACCAGGCGGACAGCGCGGAAACGGTCTTCGAGCGCTACGTCTGGGCCGGCGGTGACCGTGCCTTGGGCCTGCTCGAGCTGGCGCGCACCCGCCTGGGTCGGGGCGATGCCGCCGGCGAAGGCGCCTACTACGCCGGTGCCGCGGTGGACGACTCGGCGGCGGTGGCGGGCTATCGGGCCGATCTCGCGCCCGTCGCGGAGGACTCGGAGCTCGTCGCGTTCGATCGGACCCGGGGCGCGGAGCGCGCCGAATTCCTGCGCCGCTTCTGGACCACGCGGGACGGCCTCGAGATGCGGGCCGAGGGGGAACGGCTGCGGGAGCACTACCGCCGGCTGCAGTATGCCCGCCGCCACTTCGCGCTCACGGTGAGCCGCCGCTTCTACGGTGATGCCGATGCCTACCGTGACGGTGGGACGGACCTCGATGATCGGGGCGTGATCTACGTCCGCCACGGCGAGCCGACCGAGCGTCTCCAGCCGTTCGTCTACCGACTCATGCCCAACGAATCGTGGCGCTACGCCCGGGCGGAGGGCGACCTCCTCTTCCACTTCAGCGCGGGGTACGACCCGTCAGCCGGTGGTGGCGACCTGTACGACTATCGCCTGGTCGAGAGCGTCCTCGATCTCCGGGGCGCGGGGGAAGCGCCCCCGGACCAGCTGCTGCTCTCGCGCCAGACGCTCTCTCCCCTCTACGCCCGGATGCTCAACTGGGGGCGCTTCGGCGCCGCGCAGGCCGCCTCGGACGAGCGGGGGATAGGGATCGCCAGCATCGCCTTCGGCACCACGACCGACAGCTACGAGCTGGCCTTTGCCCACCCGCTTGCCGCCGTGGCCGACCTGGTGGCGATCGGACGGGATTCCGCCGGGCCTACGGCTCAGCTCGTGTTCGCAGTAGCAGGCACCAACCTGGAGGGGACGGCGACGGCGGACGGCGTCCGATATCCGGTGCGAGTGCGCTTCGTGGCGATCGACGCGCGCGGCACGCCGTTCGCGGCGCACGACACGACCTACCTGTTCCAGGTGAAGAGTCCGCTGGATCGGCGAGACTGGCTGCTGCAACGGCTGCAGGTGTCGCTGCCCCCGGGCCGGTGGGATTGGCGCGTGGCCATCCAGGCGGGCGACAGCGCGGGCGTCGTGCTGCCCCACGACAGCGTGCGGGTCGCTCCGGTGAAGGGCCCGCTCGCCCTCAGCGACCTGGCGCTCGGTGTCGCCGACGCAGCGGCTCGCTGGCCGATTACGCCTGCGGACACGGTCCTGCTCACACCGTTCGACTTGTTCCGGCCCGGGGCGGGCCTGGAGCTGTACTACGAGGTGGCGCAGACCGAGCCGGGCCGGTCCTATCGCCACGAGATCACGGTCTATCGCTTGAAGGATCCGCGCCGGCCCGATCGCCGGCGGGCCGAGGTCACCCTGGGCTTCGACGAACCGGCGGCAGCGGAGGTCACCAGGTCACATCGGACACTGCAGCTAGGCCGGGTGCGGCCGGGGAACTACCTGGTCGAGGTCCGGGTCACCCCGGCGGGTGATTCGAAGCCGGTGACCCGGGAGCGCATCATCCGGGTAGGAGAGCTCCGCTGATCGACTACTCCCACTCGATCGTCGCCGGCGGTTTGGAGCTCACGTCGTAGACCACCCGGTTCACCCCATCCACTTCGTTCGCGATCCGATTGGACATCCGCCCCATGACCTCGGGCGGAAAGGCGAACCAGTCCGCCGTCATCCCATCGCGGCTGGTGACCGCTCTGAGCGCGATCACCTGGTCGTAGGTCCGGAAGTCGCCCTGGACCCCGACGGAGCGAATCGGCAGCAGGACGGCGAAGGCCTGCCAGATCTCGTCGTAGAGCCCGGCCCCGCGGATCTCCTCGATGTAGATGTGATCGGCCCGACGGAGGATCTCGAGGTTCGGCCGGGTCACTTCGCCCAGGATCCGGATGGCGAGGCCGGGGCCGGGGAAGGGGTGACGGCCCACCATCTCCTCCGGCAGCCCCAGCTCCCGACCCACTTGCCGCACTTCGTCCTTGAAGAGCTCGCGCAGCGGCTCCAGCAGCTTGAACGGCAGCCGCTCGGGGAGCCCGCCCACGTTGTGGTGAGTCTTGATGGTGACCGAAGGACCGCCGCGGGGGGAGAGCGACTCGATGACGTCGGGATAGAGGGTGCCCTGGACCAGGAACTCGACCCCGGCGCCGACCGCCTTGGCCTCCTGCTCGAACACCTCGATGAAGGTATGCCCGATGCGGCGGCGCTTCTCCTCCGGGTCCTCCACGCCGGCCAGCCGCTCGAGAAACCGCTCACTCGCGTCCACGACCCGGAGATCGATGCCCAGGTGCCGGCGGAAGGTCGTCTCGACCTGTTCCCGCTCGTGCAGCCGGAGCAGCCCGTGGTCCACGAAGATGCAGGTGAGGCGATCGCCGACGGCCCGATGCACCAGCACCGCCGCCACCGACGAGTCCACCCCGCCGGACAACCCGCAGATCACCCGCGCTTCGGAGCCGACTAGGCCCTGGATCCGAGCGACCTCGGTGTCGATGAAGTGGCCGGGCGTCCAGTCCGGCACCGCGCCGCAGATCTCGAACAGGAAGTTGTTGAGGATCTCGCCGCCGCGCGGGGTGTGGGCCACTTCGGGGTGAAACTGGACGCCGTACAGCGGCCGCTCCTGGTGCTCGAAGGCCGCGATGGGCGAGTTGTCGCTCGAGGCGGTGACGCGATAGCCGGGAGGCGGCACGTCCACGTGGTCGCCGTGGCTCATCCAGACCGGAGTCTCCTCACCCATGCCGAAGCCCTGGAAGAGCCGCCCCCCCTCCACCTTCACGTTCGCTCGGCCGTATTCCCTCCGTCCGGCGCGACGCACATTGCCGCCGGACAGATGCGCCAGCACCTGCATCCCGTAGCAGAGGCCCAGCACCGGGGTACCCAGCTCCAGCAGGGCCGGGTCGGCGGTGGGCACGCTGTCCTCGTACACCGAATTGGGGCCGCCCGAGAGGATGATGCCGCGGGGCTTCCAGTCGCGAATCCACTGAACCGAGCGCGACGGGGGATGAATCTCGCAGTAGACGTGGGCCTCGCGGACCCGGCGGGCAATCAGCTGGGTGTACTGGGAGCCGAAGTCGATGATCAGGATGCCGTCGTGATGCTGCGCCACGCGATACAGTCTCCTTGGCGGTTTACGGGGTCACTCGCTCGGACAGGTACAGCATCTCTACCGACTCCCTCGCCCGGGCCACCCACCAGCGCCCGTCGTCCACCATCACCTCGGCCGGCCGGGGGCGGGTGTTGTAGTTGGACGCCATGACGAAGCCGTAGGCGCCGCCGCCGAGCACCGCGAGCCGCTCGCCTCGCTCGAGTCCGGGCAGCACCCGATCGCGGGCCAGGAAGTCGCCGGTCTCGCAGACCGGGCCCACCACATCCACGGGCGCGGCTTGCCGCCCGGCGGCTTCCACTTCCGCGATCTCGTGGTAGGCCATGTAGTGGCTGGGGCGGACCAGGTCGTTCATCCCCGCGTCGACGATCACCAGCTCCTTGCCGCCGGAGTGCTTGCGGGAGAGCACGGTGGTGAGGAGGAGGCCCGCGCTCCCCACCAGGTAGCGCCCGGGCTCCAGCACCAGGGTGAGGCCACTGTCGCGGACCAGCGGCACGATGGCGTCGGCCAGCAGCTCCGGCGGCATCGGCCGCTCGTCGCGGTAGCGGATCCCGATGCCCCCGCCCACGTCGAGATGGCGGAGGGACGTCACCCCAGCCTCGCGCAGCCGCCCCACCAGCTCGAGCAGCCGCCGAATGCCCTCGACGTACGGCTCGGGACTCAGCAGCTGGCTCCCGATGTGCATGGCGATGGTGTCGAGGGCGAGCTGAGGATGCCGGCACACCTCGAGCGCGAGCGGCACCACCTGGTCGAACGGCACCCCGAACTTGATGCCGCCCTGGCCGGTGGCGATGAACGGGTGGGTGTCCGCCGTCACGTCGGGATTGACTCGAATCCCGACCGCGATGCGTCGCTGCTTTCTCGCCGCGATCGTGGCGAGCGAGGCCAGCTCCGCGGCCGACTCCAGGTGGATGTGCCCGATGCCGGCGTCTACCGCGGCCGCGAGCTCCTCGTCGCTCTTCCCCACCCCGCTGAAGACGATGCGTTCGGGAGGGAAACCCGCCGCCAGCGCCCGGGCCAGCTCGCCGCCGGAGACGATGTCGGCGCCGGCGCCGAGGTCCCTGAGGGTCCGCAGCACCGCGAGGTTCGCGTTGGCCTTCACCGCGTACGCCAGTCGATGGGGAATCGCGGCGAACGCGCGATCCAGCGCTCGATACTGCCGCCGGACCACCTCGGCGTTGTACACGTAGACCGGCGTGCCAACCCCCTCCGCGATGGCCGAGAGCGGCACGCCGGCCAGCAGCAGCGACCTGCCTCGGCGCTCGAGTCCGGCATCGGCCAGCAGCTCCTCGGCGCCGGCCTGGGCCACTAGTACGCCTTCGCCCACACCGCCTCGGTCTTTGCCGGCTTGCCACACCACATGCAGGTCGTCGGCTGCTGGGGCGAGCGGAACTCCTCGTCGGGAAGGACCCGGACGGTCGCCTTGGTCTGCTCCTTGATCTCCGCCTCGCACGAGCCCTCGCCGCAGAAGCCGGCATAGACGAAGCCGCCGCTGCCCTGCATGGCGGCAAGGAACTGCTCCTTGGTGGCGCCCCGGATGCTGTTGGCCTCGCGGCGGGCCCGCGCGGCCTCGAGCAGGTCGCGCTGCATCGTCTCCATGACCTCCTGCAGGCGGCCAGCCAGACCCGCCATCGGGAGGCTTTCCTTCTTGCCGCCGGTGCGCCGGGCCAGCATGACCGTATTGCCCGCCACGTCGCGCGGCCCGATCTCCAGCCGGAGCGGGACACCCCGGCCCTCCCATTCGTAATACTTGGCCCCGGGCTTCATGCCTTCGCGTGCATCCAGGTGGGCGCGGATGCCGGCTGCGACCAGCTCTCCCCTGATCCGGTCCGCTGTGGCCATGACCGTGGCCCGCTCCTCGTCGGTCTTCCAGATCGGTACCAAGACCACCTGGTATTGCGCCAGGCGGGGCGGGCAGACCAGGCCGGCGTCGTCCCCGTGCACCATGATGAGGGCCCCGACCAGCCGGGTGGAAACGCCCCAGGAGGTGTTCCAGACGTAGTCCACCCCGCCGGCCGCCGTCTGGAAGGTGACCTCGAACGCCCGGGCGAAGTTCTGCCCCAGGTTGTGGCTGGTGCCCGCCTGGAGCGCCTTGTTGTCCTGCATCAGCGCTTCGCAGCTGTAGGTCCGGAGGGCCCCGGCGAACCGCTCGCTGTCGGTCTTCCGCCCCGTCACCACCGGCATCCCCATCCACTCTTCCATGAACCGGCGGTAGACCCCCAGCATCTGCCGGGTCTCCGCCTCCGCCTCGTCCTCCGTGGCGTGGGCGGTGTGGCCTTCCTGCCAGAGGAATTCGGTGGTCCGGAGAAAGAGCCGGGTGCGCATCTCCCAGCGGACCACATTGCACCACTGGTTGATCAGCACCGGCAGATCGCGGTAGCTCTGGATCCACTTGGCGTACATCGCGTAGATGATCGTCTCCGAGGTCGGCCGGACCACCAGCGGCTCTTCCAGCTCCTTGCCGCCGCCGTGGGTCACCACGGCAGTCTCCGGCGCGAACCCCTCGACGTGCTCCGCCTCCCGGCTCAGGAAGCTCTGGGGGATGAAGAGCGGGAAATAGGCGTTCTGGTGGCCGGTGTCCTTGAACATCTGGTCCAGGGCACGCTGCATCTGCTCCCAGATGGCGTACCCGTTGGGCCGGATGACCATACAACCGCGCACCGGGCTGTAGTCGGCCAGCTCGGCGCGGGCGATCAGCTCGTTGTACCACGCGCTGAAGTCGGTCGCCCTCGGGGTCAACGCCTTCACGTCCGCCATCTCACGCTCCTCCGGAACTCGTCCAGGCCGCCGCTCGGTCGGCTAGCCGTTGTCGGCGCCGATCAGCGCCATCACCCGCTCCACCACCCGCTCGCGGGGGACCCCGCTCTGGGTGTTCGCCCGCAGATCCTTGAGCATCA
>DASSML010000287.1:0-9245 GCA_035688895.1 Gemmatimonadales bacterium | reverse complement strand
CGGAACGTCTACGGGGTCGAGCCGGGGGAAGTGTACTGGGCGGCCTCCGACGTGGGCTGGGTGGTGGGTCACTCGTACATCGTGTACGGCCCGTTGTTCCACGGAAACACCACGGTGCTGTACGAGGGCAAGCCGGTGGGCACGCCCGACGCGGGCGCGTTCTGGCGGGTCATCGCGCAGCACGGGGTCCGCTCCCTGTTCACCTCCCCTACCGCGTTCCGTGCGATCAAGCGCGACGATCCCGAGGGCGAGCACATCCGCCGCTACGATCTGTCGCAGCTCCGCACCCTGTTCCTGGCCGGTGAGCGCTGTGACCCGCCGACCCTCGAGTGGGCTCATCGCCAGCTCGGGATCCCGGTCATCGACCACTGGTGGCAGACAGAGACGGGCTGGCCGGTGGGCAGCAACTGCGCGGGGTTGGGCCTCTCGCCAGTCAAGCCCGGGTCGTGCGCGCGACCGGTGCCGGGATGGGATGTGCGGGTGCTGGACGACGGAGGCCGGGAGGTGGCGCCGGGTGAGCACGGCAACGTCGTGATCCAGCTCCCGCTCGCGCCGGGCGCCACTCCGACGCTCTGGAACAACGATCAAGGCTTCCGGAGGACCTACCTCGACACCTACCCCGGCTACTACCTCACGGCCGACGCCGGCTACAAGGACGAGGACGGCTATCTCTGGATCATGGGTCGCACCGACGACGTCATCAACGTCGCCGGGCACCGCCTCAGTACGGGACGGATGGAGGAGGTGCTGGCGGCGCACCCGGATATCGCCGAGTGCGCGGTGGTGGGCGTCAACGACGAGCTCAAGGGTGAGCTGCCGCTCGGCCTGGTGGTGCTCAAGGCCGGGGCGGTTCGGGACCGGAAGGAGCTGGTGGTCGAGCTGGTGGAGCTGGTGCGCCAGCGGATCGGCCCGGTTGCCTCCTTCAAGACCGCGATCGTGGTGAAGCGGCTGCCCAAGACGCGATCGGGCAAGATCGTCCGGGGGACAGTCAAGAAGATCGCGGATGGCGTCCCCTGGACGGCGCCGGCGACGATCGATGATTCGGCGAGCCTCGAGGAGATCTCGGCGGAGCTGTCGGCGATCGGGTATCCGCGCACATAAGCCACGCCGACACCTCGAGGCGACCGCAGGCACTCGACCCGTGAACGAGCGCGCTCTCATTCTCCTCACCGGCGCGTCCGGCTACGTCGGCGGGCGGCTGCGCACGGCGCTCGAGGCACAAGGCCGCCACCTCCGCTGCATGGCGCGACGGCCGGCGGAGCTTGCCGCGCGCGTGGCCGCCGCGACGGAGGTCGTCGCAGGCGACGTGCTCGACGCGACTTCCCTCGCCCCGGCGCTCGCCGGCGTTCACAGCGCCTACTACCTCATTCACTCGATGGCCGCCTCACGCGATTACGACCGGCGCGATCGCGAGGGTGCCCGGGCGTTCGCCCAGGTGGCGCGGGAAGCGGGCGTGCGGCGCATCATCTATCTCGGCGGGCTGGGGCAGGGACCGGGTTTATCCAGGCACCTGGCGAGTCGGCAGGAGGTAGGCCGACTGCTGCGCGAGTCCGGCATCCCAACGGTGGAGCTCCGGGCGTCGATCGTCATCGGGTCGCAAAGCCTCTCCTTCGAGCTGATCCGCGCCCTGGTGGAGCGGCTACCCGTGATGGTTACGCCGACCTGGGTGGACACGCGGACGCAGCCGATCGGCATCGAGGATCTCGTCGGCTACCTGCTGGCGGCGCTGGACGTGCCCGCAACCGAGAGTGTGGTGTACGAGATCGGCGGCCCCGACCGGGTATCCTACGGCGATCTGATGTGGGAATACGGACGCCTCCGGGGCCTCCGGCGACCGATGCTCCCGGTCCCTCTGCTCACGCCCTGGCTGTCGAGCCTGTGGCTGGGTCTGGTGTCCCCGGTGTATGCCGGCGTCGGGCGCGAGCTGATCGAGGGCGTCCGCAACGAGACCGTGGTGCGGGATGGCAGGGCACTCCGAGACCTGCCGGTGCGGCCGCGCGGGATTTCGGACGTGATCGCGCGGGCGCTCAAGAACGAGGATCTCGAGCTGGCCGCGACGCGCTGGTCCGACGCGCTGTCCTCGCAGCGCGTCCCGCGCGACTGGGGCGGCGTGAAGTTCGGCTCCCGCCGGGTGGACTCCAGGGCGGCTTGGGTCAGGCTCGAGCCCAGGCTGGCGTTCCGCCCGATCGCCCGCGTCGGCGGCTCCACGGGCTGGTACTACGGCAATCGGCTCTGGCGGCTGCGCGGGCTGCTTGACCTGGCGTTCGGTGGGCCGGGCCTGCGGCGAGGACGGCGGGATCCGGAGCGGGTGAGCCCGGGCGACACGCTGGACTTCTGGCGGGTGGAAGCGTTCGAGCCGGACCGGCTGTTGCGCCTCGCGGCCGATATGCGGCTGCCGGGGCGGGCGTGGCTCCAATTCGAAGTGTCGGCCGAAAACGGCGGGAGTACCATCCGGCAGACGGCGCTGTTCGACCCGGTGGGAGTCGGAGGACTGCTCTACTGGTACGGACTGTGGCCAGTGCATCGGCTCGTGTTCGCCGGCATGCTGCGGAGGATTGTCGCCGAGGCGGAGAGGGTGCGAGCGGATTGAGCGCTCAATCCGCTCGCACGGCACCGGGTACCACCGCATTCGCCAGCGGCACTGACCGCAGGCCGTTCGAGCCGTCGCTGGCCTACAGACCGACCCTGAGCCCCGCCGTGAACGGCCAGACCCATGAGTTGCTGGTGCCCACGTCCGCCTCGTCCGAGAACGCAATGTCGCCCTGGGGACTCAGCACGAGGCTGAGCCGCGGATTCAGGCGGTAGCCGATCTTGGCGCCGACGTTGATCGCGGGATAGGTGTTCGAGGCCCCGCCGTCCACGTCGAACGTCATGGCGCCGGCGCCCGCGTTGACGATCACCGACCAGGGCGACGCCTGACTTTCCGGCACCACCGCATAACCCACCTTGCCCATATAGTGGTAGACGTTCACGTCGGGCCCGCTGGCGCCGCCCGGCAGTTCGGCGCCGGGGTGAAAGCCGAGGTCCACGTCACCCAGCAGCCAGACCCGCGGCGCGACCTGAAAGCCGGCGCCGACGCCAAGGCTGGGACCCCCATCCACCGCGTCGGAGATGTCGAAGGTGGGGACGTTGAACCCGCCCCGCGCCTCCAGGGTGACCCGCCGTTCGGCCACCTGGCCCTCGGCCGATGAGGCCAGGCCGGCCAGCAGCAGGGCGGCGAAGATGCCGGTACAGGATTGCATGACTCGCATCGTCGGTGCTCTCAGTTCAGGTCGTTGAGGATGAGGAGATCGAACGGCGCGCCGCCGCCGGGAGCATCCACCGCAATCGCGGTGCGAACCTGACCGCTGGTCAAGGTGAGGGCGCCGCTATCGATCACCACGGTCTTGGTGCCGGCCGGGGTGACGCGCACCTGGTAGTCTCCGGCGGGTACCTCGAGGTAGTCGGCCACGTCGCCGAACCCGACGTTGCTCAGTGCCGGCGAGGCGGCTTCGAGATCCGCCCCGGGCGCCGTCACGTAGACGTCCACTGCCGGCGCGCTCGGCGCCCCGTGGACCGCGCGCACACGCACCGTGCCGGCAGCGGGCGTACTGTTGTCGTCTTCCAGCACGATCGGCTGGATTGCCTCGAGCAATCCGGAGGCGATCACGGTGTAGTCGGTGCCGTCGGTCAGGTCCACATCGGCATCGATGACGGTGGTGGATGTACCGGCGGCGTTCACCTTCAGGTTGTGCGCGCCGTCCGCGAGGTCGAGGTAGTCGGAGGCGGTGAGATAGCTGACGTCGGAGAGCGCTGCGGCGCCATCCACCAGCACATCGACCGCCGGGGCGTCGGGAGAGGCATGGACCACCCGGACGCGGGCCTGGCCCTCGGGGCCGGTGTTGTTGTTGTTGTCGTCAGAACACGCGGCGGTCAGCGCGCTCGCGGCGAGGAGCAGGGTGAGCAGCTTCAGTTTCATGGCCATCACCTGTGGGGTTCGGGTCGAGACCGGGAAGAGCGGAGTTCAGGAATGGGCCAGGTGCCAGCGGTGCTGGATGGCCTTCCACTGGAGCGCCTGATACACCGCGGCCAATCCGACCAGCAGGTACACCGCCCGGCTGGCCGGGCTCAGGTTGCCGAGCACGGCGCCGACCAGGTCGGAACCGGTCGCGCCGACCACGCCCCAGTTGAGTCCACCGACGACCAGCAGCACGGCCGCAGTGATGTCTAGGTTCTTCACTTTTTACCTCGCTAGTTGGTTATTGTCTAACTACTGTCAAATAATATAAGCGCCGATCTGGCATTCTGTCAAGCTATCGGCGAAGTATATGCTTGACATTAGTTAGACGACACTCTACAATCGGGTATGCCCGACAACACAGCAGACCCAGCTCTGCCCCGCTACCCGGTTCGCGTGGTGGCGACCAGAACCGGGCTCTCGCCCCACGTGCTTCGGGCGTGGGAGCGCCGCTATCAAGTCGTCGTCCCGACTCGGAGCGACGGCGGCCAACGGCTCTACTCCGATCTCGACATCGAGCGGCTGCGAAAGCTCAGCCGGCTGGTGGAGGCAGGGCACGCGATCAGCCGGCTGGCCCGGTTGACCCCGGAGCAGTTGGACCAGGTGAAGGAGGGGGAGCCGCCGTCGGCTGGGGTGGGGCTTCAAACGGACGACGCGGGGGCGCGGGTCGAGGAGGCGTTCGGCGCCGCGACGCGCTTCGATGCCGCGCAATTCGAGGCCGTCCTCGAGCGAGCCGCCCTGAGCTTCGGGATCCCGACGTTTCTCGACCAGATCGCCGCGCCGGCCATGGAGCGGATCGGGCATGGCTGGGCCGATGGCACGGTCTCGGTGGGGCAGGAGCACATGGCGACCGCCGCGTTCCGCCGGGTGCTCGGCTGGCTCCTCAGGGCCAACGAGGTCTACGGACCGGCCCCGCGCATCGTGGTGGCGACCCCGCCCCACCAGGTGCACGAGCTGGGCGCGCTGATGGTGGCAGTGAGCGCGGCCGCCGAAGGCTGGAAGGTGACCTACCTGGGACCGGACATGCCGATCGCTGAGCTGGTGGCCGCGGCGAAGGAGACCGACGCCGACGCGGTCGCCCTCAGCGTCGTGTACGGGGATGAGATCGAAGGGCTCTTCGCCGCGCTGCGGCGGCCCGGCCAGGGCTTGCCGCCGGACATCCCACTCATCGTGGGCGGGGCCGCCATGCAGCAGCTACGACCGGAAGCCGAGTCCGTCGGTGCTCTCGTGGTGGAGACCCTGCCGGAGTTCCGATCCGTGCTGGCGCGGCTGGGCCAGGGTCGCTCAGCGTGATCGACGACCTCCGGATTCACGCCCCGGGCGAGCCGGGGCCGCGGCCCGGCGGGGATCACGTGCTGTACTGGATGCAGAGCACGTTCCGGGCGCGGCACAACCACGCACTCGAGTTCGCGATCGAGCAGGCCAACCAGCGGCGGCTGCCTGTCCTCGTGTACCACGGCCTTCGGCACGACTATCCCTGGGCCAGCGACCGGTTGCACACCTTCCTGCTCGAGACCGCGGCCGACCTGTATCGCGAATTTGAGGAGATGGGCATCCAGTACGCCTTCTATCTCGAGCGTGGCCCCGAGGACGCCGCGCTGTCGCCGCTGGTGCAGCTGGCCGCCCGTGCGGCGCTGGTGGTGACCGACTACTTCCCGACCTTCCTCGCGCCGCGGCAGACTCGTGGTTTGCGGCGGACGGTGGAAACGCCGGTGGTCGCAGTGGACTCGGCGACGGTGGTGCCCCTGCGCTACTACGAGCGCGGGTATCCGACTGCGCCGCCCTTCCGCTCGCGACTCATGGCCGCCCTGCCTCGCTTCCTGCGCCGGCCCGGGCAGACGGAACCCAGAGTGCGGCAGACGGTGGAGCTGCCGTTCGAGCCGACGGTACCGGACGGTGACATCGCGGATCTCGTCGCCGCCTGCGCCATCGACCACACGGTGTCCCCCGGCGCACTGCACGGCGGGCCAGGCGCCGCAGAGCGACAGCTCCAGCGGTTCATCACCGCCGGCCTGCCGCGCTACAAGGACGAGCGGAGCGATCCCAACGCGGATGCCACCAGCGGGCTGTCGGCCTACCTGCATTTCGGCAACATCTCCCCTATCGAGATCCTGCTGCGCGTGAGGGAGGCCGGGCCCGCCACGCAGGTCGCCCGGTTCCAGGACGAGCTCCTGACCTGGCGGGAGCTGGCGTTCAACTTCACCCACTTCACCCCGCGGCACCGCACCGTCGAGGCGATCCCGGCGTGGGCTCGCGAGGAGCTCGCCGCCGGCGAGTCGGACCAACGTCCGGCGCTTTATTCGGCAGGGGAGCTGGAGCAGGCGAGGACAGCGAGCCCGCTGTGGAACGCGGCGCAGATGGCGTATCTACGGGATGGCTGGATGCCCAATCCGCTGCGCATGCTGTGGGGAAAGTCTGTGATTCAGTGGACCCGCAACGCCGCGGAAGCGCTGGCGATCCTGGAGCATCTCAACAACAAGTACGCGCTCGATGGTAGGGACCCGAGCAGCTACCTCAACATTCTCTGGGTGTTCGGAAAGTTCGATCGGCCGTTCTACCGCAGGCCGATCTATGGCACCGTGCGATACATGTCCCTCACGGCAGCCGAGAAGAAATTCGACGTGGGCCGGGTGATCGCGCGGTACGGAAGCCTCGCCGGCCGTTAGCCGCTCCTCGATCCCGACCGTCGGTCCGTGACCGATCCGACGCTCACGCACTGTCCTCCACCCCAGCCCCCGCCGCCCTGCTACCGCTTGGTCCGAGCCCGAAGCTCCTCGGTCCAGTTCTCCACCACGATGAACTCGCTCCGCTCGTTCGCCGACGTCTCCCGCAGCATCACGAACCGCTTGTCGTCCGGGCTCACGTCGTAGGGCTGGGTCGCCCCACCCGGCACGTACGACGTCGTCGTGAACAACGCCTTCGGCTGGTCGAACCCGAACGTCGCCCCCGGGCGGATCCCCACGCTCATCATCTTGTTGGTGCTCTGGTAGAACAGCTCCTTGCCGCTGTGCGACCACATCGGGTCGCGCCCGCCGGCCACCGACACCTGCCACCGCGCCGACCCGGCATCGGGGAAGGGGCGGACGTACACCTCCGGCTGTCCCGACTCGGTCGACGCGTAGGCCAGCCACCGCCCGTCGGGCGACACCACCGGCTCGATCTCGGTAGCGGGCCCCGTCACCAGCGGCGTCAGCGTCGTGTCGCCCACTCGAAAACCATAGATGTCGCCCGACCCGGCCTCGAGGAATGACCGCCGCGCCAGCACCCACTTGCCATCGTGGGTCTCGGTGGCCTGGGCGAACGCGAAGGGCGACTTCATCAGCAGCTGGGCGACGCCGGTTCCGTCGGCCCGCCGCCGCATCACCTGGCCGCCGTTGGCCCCGGCGTTGCCGATGTAGACCAGCGACCGCCCGTCGGACGACCAGGTGGGCCGCAGGTTGGTCGTGTCCCCGAAGGTCACCCGCGATGCCGGCCCGTTCGGCAGCTGCTTGATCCAGATCGCGCTGTTGCCGTTGGCCACGATCTCCGCGGCCAGGGCGGTCCCGTCGGGCGAGAGCGACGCGTTTGCGATCGTCCCCGGCGGCTCCCAGGTCGAGTCCACCGGCGTCTCCAGCCCCTCCCGGCTCACCCACACGGCCTGCCTCGGCCGGGCCGCGGCACCGGTGGTGTAGACCAGCGTCCCGCTGTTCGAGAGCTGGAGCGTGGTGGAGAATCCGCCGATCTCGATCCCGATTCCCTCGAGCAGCGACACCGGCGCCCCGGTGATCGCCAGCTTCTTGGCGTCGAACGGAAACGCCACCAGCTTGCCCTCGCCGGTCACCACGATCAGGTGCCCCGTGGGCGAGTAGCGGGCGTAGATCCCGCGCGTCAGCACGTGAGGCTGGACCGGCCTTTCCCCAGGCTTGGGGATCGGCATGGCGACGATCTGGAAGTCGCCGATCGCCTGGTTGGGCTCCCGGGTGCGGAACAGGATGCCCTTGGCCCCGGGCAGCACGATCGGAAACTCGGCGCCGGCCTGTTTGTGGGCCAGCATGTTGTACAGCATCTCGATCCGCCCGCCGGTGGCGGGGAGCCGGGCGATCCCGGAATCGACCTCGATATAGATGTTGCCGTCGGTCGCCCAGTCGCCCCCGCTGGAGTTGACGCTGTCGGAGAGCGACACCGTTGGACCGCCACCCAGTGCCACCGTGCGGAGTCTGGTCCCCTGGACCAGGAAGCCGAGCTGGCTGCCGTCAGGCGAGAAGAAGGGAGACCCCGCTCCCTGGGTCCCCGGCACCGGCGTGGCCGAGAGCTGATCGTGCTCCCGGAGCCAGAGCTGCACTCCGGCCTGGGCGGGGCCGACATAGACCATGCGCTGTCCATCGGGCGAGATGGCGATCCGGTTGCCCGAGATGGTCGCCGCCGCCAGCGCCTGGGCAGGCGGGAGGTACAAGCTGTACCGGTTGACGCTCGGCGCGGGCGCCGGACGGAGCCAGCCCCACCCGGCGCCGATGAGGGCGAGGGCGAGTGCGGCGGCGAGTCCGACCTTCACGGGGTCGAGTCGGCTCAGCCGTGGGGGCGCCGGCGCAGCCGCAGGTGCCGCCGTCGAGACCCGCGTCGGCCCGCTGTGCCGCCCCTTGAGCGCATCGGCGAACTCCGCCGCGGTCGCGAACCGGTCAGCCGGCAGCTTCTCCAGCGACACCAGAATGGCGCTCTCGACCTCGGGCGGAATCGTGTGCCGCTGCGGCAGAATCGGCCGCGGCGGCTCGGTCAACACCCGGGCCACGATCGCCTGCGCGGTCGACCCGGTGAACGGCGGATCGCCGGTCAGCATCTCGTACAGCACCACGCCCAGCGCGTACACGTCGGAGCGCGCCGTGATCTCCCGCTCGCCCATCGCCTGCTCGGGCGACATGTAGTGCGGCGTCCCCAGCGACATCCCCGTCTCGGTCATCCGATTCCCGCCGGCCTTGCTCGCGGCGAGCGCGATGCCGAAGTCGGCGACCAGGGCCTGCCCGTCGTGCAGCAGGATGTTCTCCGGCTTGATGTCGCGGTGGACCACCCCGTGCCGGTGGGCGTAGTCCAGCGCCGAGGCGACCTCGACCGCGATCCGCACTGCCTCGGCGACGGGGAGCTGCTTCTCCCGGTTGAGCCGGTCCCTGAGCGACTCGCCCTCGACGAACGGCATGACGTAGAACAGGAAGCTGTCCGCCTCGCCCGAGTCGAACAGCGGCAGGATATGCGGGTGCTGCAGGTTGGCCGTCAGCTT
>DASSML010000286.1:0-15631 GCA_035688895.1 Gemmatimonadales bacterium | reverse complement strand
GGCTCGATCACCGTGCCGCAGCGGTAGCAGTGTCCCACCGCATGCCGGTGCGCCTCCGCCTTGACCAGCAGTCCCGCGGCTTCGAATTCGGCCACCACCTGGCGCCGCGCCTCGGCGCGGTCGAGCCCCTGGGACCGGTCGGGCGCGGCCAGGCTCATCCGCGCCTCCGGGGTCATCACGTCGATGCTGGGAAGGTTGTGGCGACGGCCGATCTCGAAGTCCGCCGGGTCATGGGCCGGGGTGACCTTCACCGCGCCCGAGCCGAACGACGGATCGACCGCGTCGTCCGCGACAATGGGAATCAGCCGCTCCACCAGGGGGAGCCGGATCTCGCGTCCAACGACATCCCGATAGCGCTCGTCATCGGGATGCACCGCCACGGCGGTGTCGCCGAGCATGGTCTCGGGCCGGGTCGTGGCCACCACCACACTGCCGGTGCCGTCGGCCAGGGGGTACCGCAGGTGCCAGAGCTTTCCCTCGACCTCTTCCTTTTCGGCTTCCTCGTTGGAGAGGGCGGTGAGACAGCGGGGACACCAGTTGATGATGTAGTGTCCGCGGTAGACCAGCCCCTCCTCGTACAGCCGGACGAAGGTGTCCCGCACCGCTCGGGAGAGCCCTTCGTCGAGCGTGAAGTAGGTCCGCGACCAGTCGGCGGAGCAGCCGATGGCCTTGAGCTGCTCGAGGATGGTGGCGCCGGTGCGGCGGACGTAGGCCCACACCCGCTCGACGAAGGCCTCGCGGCCCAGGTCGAACCGGGTCTGTCCTTCCTTGGCCAGAAGGCGCTCGACCACGTTCTGGGTGGCGATCCCCGCGTGGTCGGTGCCGGGCAGCCAGAGCGCTCGGCGGCCGCGCATCCGCTCGAACCGGACCAGGACGTCCTGTACTGTGTTGTTGAGGCCGTGGCCCGCATGCAGCTCCGCCGTCACGTTGGGCGGCGGCATCATGATGACGTACGGCTCGGCGGCTGCCCCCGCGGGGGCGTGCTCGGGTCGGAACAATCCCCGATCCTGCCACCAGGCGTAGAGAGGACCTTCGATCTGGGCGGGATCGTACTGGGGCGCGAGCGGCTCGGTCATGCGGTCTGGTCGTTGGCCCGCGGTTCCTCGGCTCGGGCCTGATCGTCCTCGCCTCGCACCAGGATGCTGTTGATGACGCTCTCGATGCCGGGCACGGCGAGCGCCGCCCGGCCGGCCACCGTCCGGGCAAGGCGATTGGGGACCCAGCCCCGCAGCTCGACCACCCCCCGGCTCACCGGCACCGCCTGAATGCCGAGCCCGCCGAGGCGAGGCTCCGCCTGCAGCGCCACCCGCACCGCCTGCACCGAGGCCCCGATGGTGAGCCGCGGCGGCACGGCCTCGCGGAGGCGGTTGGCGGCCCGGCGCACCCGCGCGGGACTCACCCCGCCTACCCAGGCGCTGAGCGTGATTCCGGCCAGCAGACCCGCGCCGGTCCCCAGCACGGCCCAGAACAGCGCCTCTCCTGCACCCAGCCGGTCGTTGTCGTGGCGCACGCGTGTCCTCTTACGATGAGATTCTCGACCTCATTAAGTTAATCGTTTCACGGTGGTTGCGCAGGGAAATCCGAACGCTCAAGGCTCGCATGACCGAACGTCCCACTGTATCCGGCGGCACCCGTGTGGGCCGGTGGGTGCTGGTCTTCGCCCTCATTGTGATCGGCATCGTGCTCTACTTCGGGTACGCGGCCCGGACTCCGGCGGTGGCACCTCCGGCAGCCCAGGACGCGCCGTGAGCGCGACCATCAAGGTCACCCTGCCGGACGGCAGCGTTCGCGAGGTGCCCTCCGGCACCACGCCTCGCGCGGTAGCCGAGGCGATCGGCCCGGGGCTCGCCCGCGCGGCGGTGGCCGCGAAGGTGGACGGCACCGTGCGCGACCTGGACCGGCCGCTCGAGGGCGACGCCCGGCTCGCCATCCTGACCGAGCGCGATCCCGAAGCACTCGACGTGCTGCGCCATTCGGCCGCCCATGTGCTGGCGACCGCGGTGCGCGAGGTCTTTCCCAACGCGGGGATCGGCTTCGGTCCCCCGATCGAAGACGGGTTCTACTACGACTTCGAGGTGCCTCGGCCGTTCACTCCGGACGATCTGGCGCAGATCGAGTCCAAGATGGGGGAGGTGGCCAAGGCCGATTACCCCTTCGTCCGCGAGGTGGTGAACCGGCCCGAGGCCAATCAACGGTTCGCCGACGACCCCCTCAAGCTCGAGCGGATCTCCGAGCTGGGGGACAACGAGACCATCACCGTCTACACCGACGGACCCTTCACCGACCTCTGTCGGGGCCCGCACGTCCCCGGCACCGGCCGGCTCAAGCATTTCAAGCTGCTGCACGCGGCCGGCGCCTATTGGCGGGGCGACGAGAAGCGGCAGATGCTGCAGCGGATCTACGGCACCGCCTGGTTCAAGAAGGAGGATCTCGAGGCCTATCTCCACCGGCTGGAGGAGGCCCGCAAGCGCGACCACCGGCGGCTGGGCAAGGAGCTGGACCTGTTCATGTTCCACCCCTTCGCCCCGGGTGCGCCCTTCTACACCGATCGCGGCACCACGATCGTCCGGGTGATCAACGAGTACATCCGCGAGGTGAACCGAAAGGCCGGATACCAGGAGATCAAGACGCCGCTCCTGTTCAACAAGGGGCTGTGGGAGATCAGCGGCCACTGGGGCAAGTACCGGGAGAACATGTTCCTGGTGCTCGACAGCGAGACCGGCGAGCACGACTTTTCGCTCAAGCCGATGAACTGCCCCTCGCACCATCTCTACTTCGGCACCCGGAAGCACAGCTACCGGGAGCTGCCGGTCGGCTATGCCACCTTCGACGTGCTGCACCGGAACGAGGTCTCCGGCGCGCTGGGCGGGCTCACCCGGGTGCGCCAGTTCCAGCAGGACGACTGCCACATCTACCTCACACCCGCGCAGATCCCGTCCGAGGTCAAGAAGCTCACGGACATGATCCTGGGCGTGTACGACACGTTCGGCCTGACGGCCACGCTCAAGTTCGCCACCCGACCGGAGCAGCGGATCGGCAGCGACGAGCTGTGGGATCAGGCGGAGGCCGACCTTCGCGCCGCGCTGGAAGCGACGGGGCGACCCTACGAGCTGAAGCCGGGTGACGGCGCGTTCTATGGCCCCAAGATCGACTTCGACGTCTCCGACTCGATCGGCCGCAAGTGGCAGCTGGGCACGATCCAGCTGGACTACAACGCGCCGGAGCGCTTCGACCTCACCTATGTGGGCGAGGACAACGCGGAGCATCGGCCGGTGGTGATCCACCGCGCCATGGCGGGGTCGTTCGAGCGATTCCTGGCCATTCTCATCGAGCACTTCGCCGGCGCGTTTCCGGTCTGGATCGCTCCCGAGCAGGTGCGGGTGATCCCGATCTCCGACGCCCAGACGGCCGCGGCCAGGAAGGTGGCCGAGCGGCTCGAGGGCGCCGGGCTGCGGGTCCACGTGGACGACCGGAGCGAGACGCTCAACTATCGGATCCGCGAAGGGGAGGTGTGGAAGGTGCCCTACATGGCGGTCATCGGGCAGCGGGAGGCGGACAGCGACAGCCTGGCGCTCCGGGTGCGCGGGGCGGGGAAGAAGCAGGAAGTGATGCCGGTAGAGGCGTTCCTCGCCCGGGTGACGGAGGAGGTCCACACCCGGGCTTTGGCGCCGTAGGCCTGTCGGGATGACAGCCTTGGCCCTCCTAGCCTCTCAGCCACCTTCCACCTAACTTGCCCTCGGCTTTCACCGGACCGGACTTCGTGAGCGACAGCACCACTCCCGTCATCCTTTCTGCCGTTCGTACCCCGATCGGGCGCTATCTCGGCGGATTGTCGTCGTTTACCGCACCTCAGCTCGGCGCCATGGTCATCCGCGAGGCGGTGCGCCGCGCGGGGGTGGACGCCGGCGCGGTCGAGGAAGTGATCATGGGTCAGGTGGTCCAGGGCGGCAGTGGGCAGGCCCCCGCCCGCCAGGCGCTGATTCATGCCGGACTTCCCGCCTCTGTCCCCGCCCTCACCATCAACAAGGTCTGCGGCTCTGGTCTCAAGGCGGTGATGTTGGCCGCCCAGGCGGTCAAGGCGGGCGACGCGGAATGCATCGTGGCCGGTGGCCAGGAGGCGATGTCCAGCGCTCCCCACTACGTCTACGGAATGCGGAACGGGATCAAGGCCGGCAACCAGACCATGGTGGACGGCATGATCCACGACGGCCTCTGGGATTCGTTCGGCTGCTGCCACATGGGCGAGTATGCCGAATACACCGCCGAGAAGGCCGGCGTGAGCCGGGCCGACCAGGACGAGTTCGCCTACGAGAGTCATCGGAAAGCGGTGGCGGCGACGGAGGCCGGGAAGTTCAAGGGCGAGATTCTTCCGGTCCAGGTGCCGGGGAAGGGCGCGCCCACTACGATCTCGTCCGACGAATCCCCCCGGAAGGACACCAGCGTCGAGACGCTCGCGAAGCTCAAGCCGGCGTTCCGGAAGGACGGCGGGACCGTGACCGCGGGGAACGCGCCCGGGCTCAACGACGGCTCCAGCGCGCTCGTGGTCGCCTCGCTCGCGTTCGCCAAGGCGCACGGACTCACCCCGATGGCGCGGATCACCGGATACGCGACCGGCGGGGTCGAGCCGCGGGAGATCTTCTTCGCCCCGGTGCTGGCGGTCCGCAGCCTGCTCGACAAGACCGACACCGCTATCGGTGACTACGACCTGATCGAAGCCAACGAGGCGTTCGCGGTGCAGGCCCTGGCCGATGGCCGGGAGCTGGGCTGGGACTGGGACCGGGTCAACGTGAACGGCGGCGCAGTGGCGCTGGGTCACCCCATCGGCGCCAGCGGCGCCCGGGTGCTCACCACGCTGCTCTATGCGCTTCGCGATCGGGGCGGCTCGACCGGTCTCGCCACCCTCTGCCTGGGCGGCGGCAATGCGGTCGCGCTCAGCGTGGAGCTGGTCTGATGGGCGCCCGGTTGCAGGCTCCGGCGGCGCTCGCTCCGACTCGTGGACGCATGCTGCGCCGGGCGTTCGGCGTGGCACTGGGCACGGCCATCGTCGCCGCGTCGGCCCAGGTCGTGGTCCCCGTGCCTTTCAGCCCGGTGCCGATGACGCTACAGCCGCTCGCGGTGCTGGCGGTGGGTGGCCTGCTCGGCGCCGCCGGCGGTGCCTCGGCGCTGACCCTCTACCTCGGTCTCGGGCTCCTCGGCCTGCCCGTGTTCGCCGGCGGCGGCGCGGGGCTGGTGCACCTGCTGGGACCGACCGGCGGTTACCTGCTCGCCTTTCCCGCCGCGGCGGCGGTCGCGGGTGCGCTCGCCGTTCCTGGAGTCGATGGCCGCATTTCCCTGCTGCGCGCCCTGGCCGGCTGCACCCTTGGCCTGGTGCTGATCCATGCCGGGGGTGTCGCCCAGCTCGCGGCGCTGGGCCTCAAGCCCGGCTCGGCGTTCCGCGTTGGATTCGTGCCCTTCTTCACGGGCGACCTCCTGAAGGTCGGCCTCGCGGCCGGTATCATCGCGGTGCTCGGCCCGCGGCTCCGCGGCCTCCGTTGACCGCGACGCCGTCGCCGAGCCGGCCCTCTCTACCGAAGGCGATCGGATGGTCGGTCGCCTTCGTCGTACTTACCCTCCTGGTCGCCTCCCTGGTCGGAGTCGGCATCGCGACGCTCATCGCGGGCTCTCTCTCCAGCGGCATCGCATGGCTGCAGCAGGTCACGGCCGGCCCGATGCTGCTCCAGGCCGCGCTCACGATAGGATGCGCCCTCCTCTTCACCTGGCTCTTGGGAATGCGGGTGCTCGGGCTCACGGCCACCGACCTCCGCTGGGCCGTGCCACCGGGTCGCGCCGGGTTCGGCTACGGGGTCCTGGCCGGGTGTGTGGTGGCCGGTATCGCGCTCCTGCTCTCGGTGCTCGCCGGGCACGCGCGCTGGATCCCTGACGCCGGGACGCCTCCCGAGTACGCCGGCTCGGCCCTCAAGACCATCCTGGTGCTGGCACCGTCGGCGCTGGGCGAGGAGCTGGTGTTCCGGGGTCTGCCGCTGGTCCTGCTCGCTGCCGTCATCGGACGGGGCACGGCAGTCGTAGCGGTGGCGATCGCCTTCGCGCTGGCCCACATCGGCAATCCGAACGTGACCGCGCTCGGGCTGGGGAACATCGCTCTGGCCGGCGTCCTTCTGGGCCTGGCGTTCTACGCCCCGGGCGGAATCTGGACGGCGACGGGCGTTCACCTGGGGTGGAACGCTTTCCTGGCCTGCCTGGATACCCCGGTGAGCGGGCTGCCGTTCCGGATTCCGCTGCTGGACTACCGACCCGGCGGGCCGATCTGGCTCACCGGCGGCGGCTTCGGGCCGGAAGGCGGGCTCACGGCGACGGTGGCCATGACCCTGGGAATCGTCTTGGCCCGGCGATGGGCCGGAAAGGACGCGACATGAGTCGAGCCGCCGTGATCGGGGCGGGGACAATGGGCAACGGGATTGCTCATGTGCTGGCGCAGCACGAGTGGGACGTCGCCTTGGTCGACAGCGCGCCGGCCGCGCTGGAAAAGGCCACCTCGACGATCCGCACCAATCTCGAGCGGCAGGTCAAGAAGGGCACCCTGCCGGCCGAAGCGCCGGCCGCCATTCTCGGCCGGATCCACGCCGGCACCGGCCTCGAGGCCGTGGGGGAGGCCAGCCTCGTGGTCGAAGCGGCGAGCGAGAGTCCGGCGGTCAAGTTCGCGCTGTTCGAGAAGATCGACCGGCTGGCCCCGGCTGAGGCGATCCTCGCCTCCAACACCAGCTCGATCTCCATCACCGAGATCGGGGCACGGACCGGACGACCGGACCGGGTGATCGGCATGCACTTCATGAACCCGGTGCCGGTCATGCAGCTGGTGGAGGTGATCCGGGGCCACGCGACCAGCGACGCCACCACCGCGACGGTCATGGAGACGGCGCGCGCGCTGGGCAAGACGCCGGTGGAGGTCAACGACTACCCCGGGTTCGTCTCCAACCGGGTGCTGCTGCCCATGATCAACGAGGCGATCTTCTGCGTCATGGAGGGCGTCGCCACGCCGGACGCGATCGATACCGTGATGAAGCTCGGCATGGCGCATCCGATGGGCCCCTTGGCCCTGGCCGACTTCATCGGTCTGGACGTGTGCCTGGCTATTCTCGAGGTCCTGCATCGGGGCCTGGGAGACGACAAGTACCGCGCCGCGCCCCTCCTGCGCCGGATGGTGGCCGCGGGCGACCTGGGGCGGAAGACGGGGAAGGGGTTCTACCACTACGGAGCGAAGGGCTAGACGACCACCCATGGACATCTTCAAGTCGATTCAGGCCTTCGGCCACGAGCAGCTGCTCATCTCGCACGACCCCTCCTGCGGGTACCTCGGCATCATCGCCATCCACGACACCACGCT
Source organism: Gemmatimonadales bacterium (assembly GCA_035688895.1). GTDB lineage: Bacteria > Gemmatimonadota > Gemmatimonadetes > Gemmatimonadales > GWC2-71-9 > CAVVWJ01. The sequence continues at coordinate 8,250 of DASSML010000286.1, read as the reverse complement.
GGGGCCGGCGCTCGGCGGGACGCGCTACTGGCAGTATGCCAGCACCGACGAGGCCCTGACCGATGCTCTGCGCCTCGCTCGCGGGATGACCTATAAGGCGGCCGTGGCGGGAATCAACCTCGGCGGCGGCAAGTCCGTGATCGTGGGCGACAACAAGCGCACCGACCGGGAGGCAGTGTTCCGGGCGCACGGCCGGTTCATCGAGACCCTGAACGGCCGCTACATCACCGCGGAGGACATCGGGACCAGCCCCGCGGACATGGAATACATCAAGCTCGAGACCGATCACGTGGCCGGGCTGCTGGGGCTCTCGGGCGATCCCTCGCCGGTGACCGCCTACGGCGTCTACGTGGGCATGAAGGCGGCGGCAAAGGTCCGCTGGGGCAGCGACGCCCTGAGTGGCAAGACGGTGGCGGTGCAGGGAGCCGGCAAGGTGGCGTATTACCTCTGCCAGCACCTCCACAAGGAGGGCGTCAAGCTCATCGTGACCGACATCGACCAGGAAAAGGTGCGCCGCGTCGTGACCGAGCTGGGCGCCACCGCCGTGGCCCCCGACGCCATCTACGACCAGGCCGCCGACGTCTACGCTCCCTGCGCGCTCGGCGCCACGGTGAACGACGACACTCTGCCTCGCCTCAAGGTGGAGATCATCGCCGGCGGGGCCAACAACCAGCTGGCGGAAGACCGTCACGGAGATCTGCTCGAGAAGCGGGGCATCCTCTATGCCCCCGACTACGTCATCAACGGCGGTGGCGTCATCAACGTCTACGGCGAGCTGCACCGTTGGCCGGCCGAGCGGTCGCAGAAGAAGGCGGGCGAGATTTACGAGACCCTGCTCCGGATCTTCGCGATCGCGAAGCAGGAGAAGATCCCCACCTACCGCGCGGCCGACCGCCTCGCGGAGCAGCGGATCGCGGCGGTGGCGGGGCTGGATCGGATGTGGATGGGGACGAGGGCGGTCGGTGGCTAGGTGGCTCGGTGGCTCGGTGGGCGGAGCGGCGGTTTCGCAATCTGCGCCGGCGCTCGCTGTTCACCGAGCCACCGAGCCGCCTCCCAGCCCCGTAGCGCCCGCCCCTCACCCTCACATACATTAGAAACCCGATGCCCGAAGTGATTCCCATCGGCGCCGATCACGCCGGCTTTGCGCTCAAGGAGCGTCTGGTAGACGAGCTCCGTCGTCTCGGGTACGAGCCCCTCGATCTTGGCACCCACTCGACGGAATCCACCGACTACCCCGACTACGCGCACGAAGTGGCCGCGCGGGTGGAGCATCACGACGTGGAGCGGGGTGTCCTGCTGTGCGGGACCGGGTTGGGCATGGCGTACGCCGCCAACCGCCACCCCGGCGTCCGAGCGGCGGTGGCGTGGACTCCCGAAGTGGCCCGGCTCGCCCGGGAGCACAATGACGCCAACGTGCTGATCCTGCCGGCGCGGTTCGTGAGCCCGGAGGACGGCCTGGAAATTCTCAAGACCTGGCTGGCGACGGATTTTGCCGGCGGCCGCCATGCTCGGCGGATCGCCAAAATCGACAGGAGTTCGGATGAGCCTCGACCATAACGCCTCGCTGCGGGACGCCGATCCGCTGGTGGCCCACCTGATCGACCGGGAGCTGGGGCGGCAGCGCCACGGCCTGGAGTTGATCGCGAGCGAGAACTTCGCCAGCCGCGCGGTGATCGACGCCATGGGCACCCCCCTCACCAACAAGTACGCCGAGGGCTACCCGGGTCGCCGCTACTACGGCGGCTGTGAGGTCATCGACGAGATCGAGCAGCTCGCGATCGACCGGCTCAAGCAGATCTTCGGCGCCGAGCACGCCAACGTGCAGCCCCATTCGGGCGCGCAGGCCAATTTCGCCGCCTTCATGGCCGTGATCCCGCCGGGCGAGAAGATCATGGGCATGTCGTTGCCGCACGGGGGGCACCTGTCTCACGGCGCCGCGGTCAACCACAGCGGTGTGGTCTGGAAGGCGGTGCACTACGGCGTGAACCCGGCCACCGGAAGGATCGACTACGACGTCCTCCGGCAGCAGGTCAAGGCCGAGCGGCCGAGACTCCTCATCGCGGGCGGGAGCGCGTACGCCCGCATCATCGACTTCGCCGCCTTCCGCTCGATCGCGGACGAAGTAGACGCCATCTTCTTGGTGGACATGGCGCATTTCGCCGGACTGGTGGCCGGCGGGGTGTACCCCTCGCCCGTCCCCCACGCGCCGATCGTCACCAGCACCACGCACAAGACGTTGCGCGGCCCCCGGGCGGGGCTGATCCTCTCCACCGCCGAGCTGGCCAAGGCGGTCGACAAGTCGGTCTTCCCTGGTACCCAGGGCGGACCGCTGGAGCACGTGATCGCGGCCAAGGCGGTGGCCTTCGGCGAGGCGCTCACCGACGAATTCAAGACCTATAGCCGCCGGGTGGTAGAGAACGCCCAGACCCTGGCGTCGGCCCTGATCGAGCGCGGGTTCGCCATCGTGTCGGGCGGGACCGACACCCATCTGATGTTGGTGGACCTGCGGCCCAAGAACCTCACCGGCAAGGCGGCGGAGAAAGTGCTGGATCAGGCCGGGATCACGGTGAACAAGAACACCATTCCGGACGACCCCCAGTCGCCCTTCGTCACCAGCGGCATCCGGCTGGGGACGCCGGCGCTCACCACCCGGGGCATGGGGCGGGGCGAGATGGAGCGGGTGGCCGAGCTGATCGACCGGGCGCTGACGCGCCAGGACGAGGCCACCCTGGCGCGGGTGCGGGAGGAGGTCGGCGAGCTGACGGCATCCTTTCCCCTCTACCAGCCCCGGTCGTCCGCGGGCCGAGTCCGGCGGACCGCCTGAGTGCCGGCGACGCCGAGCAGGAGCCGGTCGCGGTGAGTCAGCTGCAGTTCGCTGAGGACGTTCTGGCCCGGATCAGAGCCCGGGGCGGGCAGTACAACGAGCGCGCGTACCTCTTCATGCTCGCGACGATCGAATATCTCCAGTCGAGGCTCGAGGCCCGGCGCCATGTCACCGGCGCCGAACTGGCCTGGGCCTGCCGCGATTTCGCCCGAGAACAATTCGGGCTCCTCGCGCCTCACGTGCTCGCGCACTGGGGCATCGGCCGGACCGAGGACTTCGGACGGATTGTCTTCACGCTGGTGGACGTCGGGCTGCTGGTGACCCAGCCGGGCGATGCCGAATCCGACTTCGAGGCGGTCTACGACTTCGCCGAGGCCTTCGGCGAGGTCTACCAATGGCAGGGAGTGCGCGGCGCCTGACCGGGATCCGATCGTCAGCGGAGGGAGCATGGAGCGAATCGAGTGGCCGGCGTGCCTGAAGTGCTCGAAGGGCGTCCTCATCCCGCTCTCCGACTACGGTCGCGAAGGAGCCCCGATCACCTACAAGGCCTGGGTCTGCACCAATCCCGAGTGCGGCTTCAACCTCCGGATCGACAACGGCGAGATCAGCTTCGGACGAGCGATCGGCCAGAGCTACAAGTGATCCGCGGAGGCTCCGGCGCGCGGCCGTGAGCCGCCGTCGGCCGATCTCCTCCTCCCATGCTTCCCATCCTCACCCCCGAGCAGTCGGCCGCCTGGGATAAGTCGGCGGCCGACGCCGGCATCGACCTCGCCACCCTGATGGAGACCGCGGGACGGGCCGTCGCCGCGGTCATCGCCGGGCGCTATCCCACCCGCCTGGGCGAGGGGATCCTCATCGCCGTCGGTCCGGGACACAACGGAGGAGACGGGTGGGTGGTCGCCCGGGCGCTCCATCGGCTGGGAGTTCCGGTCTGGGTGACGGCGATCCCGGGTGAGGGCGCTCCCCTCAGGGAGCGCATGGCGCGGCTCGCCCGCGGCGACGGGGTGCGCGAGGTGGCCCCCGACGGGCCCTGGCCCCGGGTCGGCCTGCTGGTGGACGCCCTGCTCGGAACCGGGGCCTCCGGGCCGCCCCGCCCGCCCATGGCATTGCTGCTCGAGCGCATGCTCGATCTCGAGCTGCCCCTCGTGGCGGTGGACGGACCCACCGGCGTGGACCTGCGAACCGGCACGGTGCACGGCGCGCCGCGCGCGGAGCTCACCGTGACCTTCGGCGGATTCCGGCGGGGCCACCTGCTCGCGCGGGACGAGGTGGGAGACGTGGTCGTGGTGGACATCGGCCACCCGGCGCCCGATCCGACATGGCCGGCGCTGGTCGGCGACAGCGATGCGGCCGGGTGGCTCAGACGCCTCGGCGCCCGTGACCACAAGAGCCGACGGGGCCGGGTGGTCGTTGTCGGCGGCGATGCGGGGATGACCGGGGCGGTCCGCATGGCCGGGCGGTCGGCGTTCGGCGCCGGCGCGGGTCTGGTCCACGCCGTGGCCCCACCGGACACAGTCGCGGCCCTGGTGCAGGCCGAGCCAGATCTCCAGACCCTGGCCCAGCGCTTCGACCGCCCGCTCGAGCGCGCCACCCTGGAGCTGGTCTCCAAGGCGGATGCGCTGGTCATCGGCCCGGGTCTCGGCCGCGAAGCCGGACGACGGGAGCTGGTGACGGCGTTGGCGGAGCAGGCCCGGGCCATCGTGCTCGACGCGGATGCGTTGGTGGCCTTCCAGGGCGCCGTCGCGGAGCTGCGCGCGCTGGCCCGAGATCGGACGGTGGTGCTCACGCCGCACCCGGGCGAGTTCCGCACCCTCTTTCCGGCGCTCGCGGCGGAGCGGGAGGTCGATCCCTGGGCCGCGGCCGCGCGCGCGGCGGAGGAGGTCGCGGCCGTCGTCCTGCTCAAAGGCGTCCCTACCGTGGTGGCGAGTCCCGGCACCGGCACGCTCGCCGTGGCCGCCGGCAACCCCGGGCTCGCCACTGGCGGCAGCGGCGACGTGCTCAGCGGGCTCATCGGGACCGCGCTGGCACAGGGCGTCGCCGGCCCCACGGCCGCGGCGCTGGGCGCGCAGATCCTCGGCCGAGCGGCGGACCTCGCGGCACGTCGGGTGTCCGCCCGCGGTCTTCGGCCCATGGACGTGGTGGCCGCGCTGCCCGAGCTCTGGCGTGAGTGGGACCTGCTCCACCGCGCGCCGACCGCGCCCCGCCCGCCGGTGTTGCTCGAGCTCACCCGGCCCCAGACGCTCTAGGCGTCCGCGCCCGCCTGCTCCGGAGATACATTCGTTCCATGCGCATCATCACCGCGGCGCTGCTCGTTGCCCTTTCCGCGACGCCGTCCCTGGCCCAGAGCCCCTCCCGCGACTGGCGGCCCTCCGACCGCACCGTCATCGGCTCGTTCGCCCGCATCACCGCCGTGGCCGCGGCGCTCGAGCGGGTCTACGTGACCTCGCCCACGGCCCTGTTGATCTGGCATCCGCAGTTCCGCACCTGGGAAGGACCCTACGACCCACCACAGGGCATCTCTCTCGCGGGGACCTTCGGCGGACTGGTGGATCCGGTGGACCAGTCACTCTGGCTGGTGCGGACCAACGGGTGGGTGCACTTCCAGCCCGAGCTGCAGATCTGGGATCAGGGTCTGATCCCGGGCGGCGTGGTCACCATGGCGTTCGACGAAAACGACCCGGTCTCGGGGCTCTTCGTCCGGACTCGCAGCGGGTGGCAGCAGGTTCCGCGGGGCGGCACGCTGGCGACGCCCGCCCGTCCGCCCGCGCGGCCACGGATGCCGGTGACCATCGACGAGGTGCTGCGGCAGAGCCCGACGCTCCAGACCAACGCCTCCCAGATCCTGATGGACAGTCGGCTGCGCCAGGTCAGTTACACCGCGGCGGCACGCAGCTTCGACAACCTGGGCTGGTTCCTGGGCACCTCGGGTGTCGGACTGCTCTACCTGCCGGATGGCGCGGCGCTTCCCGAACGGTTGCCGTTCGGGCTCCCATCCCTCTATGCCGGGGCGGTTGCGAGCTGGCCGGGTGGCGTGTGGGTCGGCACCGATCGAACCTCGCTCGCCGACGCGACCTTCACTTACGTCGACGCGGAGCTGCGCGAGTTCCGCACGGTGCAGGCGCCGCCGGCCACCGGGACGCCGTTCACCCAGATCCTCGATCTCGGCGGTCAGGGCACCTCCGTGTGGGCAGCCACCGATCGCGGCGTCGCGCGGGTCAACCCGTCCGAGGGACGCATCGAGGTGGTGGACGAGGCCCGCGGGCTCCCCGATGCCCGGGTCTACGATCTCTCTACCCGCCAGGGAACGGTGACGGTCGGGACCGCTCACGGCGTTGCCCGGGTGAGCGAGCGGATGGAGGTCGAGCGTCTCGCGCCCCACTTCGTCGAGCCGGCCTACGCGGTCTACCCGCAAGGCGATTCGGTCTGGGTCGGCACCTCGCGCGGCGTGCTGGTCGCGGTCGCGGACCAGCCCGACTTGCTGCAGCCGTCGAACATGGGCAGCGCCGGCTTCCAGCAGCCGGTCATCGGCCTGGTCACGTTGGCCGACACGTTGGTGGGATTGGGCCGCGACCAGCTGCTCTGGCGCAATCCCGGCGGCCAGTGGAATCTCGGACCCCCGCTCTCGGGGGTGCTCGGGCGGCTGCGGCGGTTCGTGGCCGACGGATCGGGATTGTGGATAGCGGGTGACCGCGGGGTAGGTTACGCCCGGCTGAACGGACCGGCCCTGCTGGTGCTCAACGAGGCTGACTTGCCTGGATTCTCCCGCGACCTCGCGGTGGACGAGACCTACCTGTGGGTGGCGACCGACGGAGGCCTGGTGCGCTTCCGTCTCGACGCGATCCATCCGTGAGCGACGGCCCGCTTCTGGGGGGCGGGGTCGAGTTCGATCGCATCCGCGCCATCGCGGCGGCACTGGGCCGGCAGGCCCCGGAACTGGGGGACGACTGCGGCCTGGTCGGCGGACGGGGGGACACGCTCGCCGTCTCCATCGATGCCAGCGTCGAGGGCGTGCACTTCCGGTTCGACTGGCTGAGCCACGAGGAGGTCGGGTGGCGCGCCGCCGCCGCTGCGCTCTCCGATCTCGCGGCGGAGGGCGCCGAGCCGGCCGGGCTGTTGGCGGCGGTGACCCTCCCGGCGGCGGCGGCGGAGAGCGCGCTCGTCGCTTTGATGCGCGGGATCGGGGATGCCGGGGCTGCCGTCGGGGCGCCCGTCCTGGGCGGCGACCTGTCGGCGGGTCCCGCGTGGGCGGTGACCGTGACGGTCCTGGGATGGGTCACTGCGCCGGTCACCCGCGGTGGTGCCCGGCCAGGCGACCGCCTCTGGGTTTCCGGTGCGCTCGGCGGCGCGCGCGCGGCGCTGGAGGCGTGGCGGCGAGGCGAGACACCGATCGACGAGGCCCGCCGGGCGTTCGCGCGGCCGGAGCCCCGGATCGTCGCGGGTCGGTGGCTGGCCGAGCACGGGGCGCGCGCGATGATCGACCTGAGCGACGGACTGGGCGCCGACGCCGGTCATCTGGCGGCCGCGTCCGCGGTGCGGATCGACCTGGCCCTGGAGCAGGTCCCCGTAGCCGGCGCGGCCGTGCCCGAGGCGCGGCGCGCCGGCGTGTCGGTGCAGCAGTTCGCCGCCGAGGGCGGGGAGGACTACGAGCTGCTGGTGGCCCTCCCCGTAGCGTTCGGGCGCGACGACGCCCTGGCCTTCGAGCACGCCACCGGACTTGCGCTCACCCGGGTCGGTGCGGTACGGCGCGGGAGCGGCGTCCGTGCGACGCTCGCCGGCCGCGCGCTCGCGCTCGCGGGGTACGACCACTTCCGTTGATTTGGGGGCGCCGCTAGGTTGCGCCCCGTTCCCCCGACCCGAGCCGCCATGAGCACGATCATCGAAGTCCACGCCCGCGAGATTCTCGACAGCCGGGGCAACCCGACGGTCGAGACCGACGTCGTCCTCTCCAGCGGTGCCAACGGCCGCGCGGCGGTGCCGAGCGGCGCCTCGACCGGCGAGCACGAGGCGGTGGAGCTCCGCGACGGCGATCCCAAGCGCTACGTGGGAAAGGGCGTCGCGGAGGCGGTGCGGAACGTGAACGAGGTGCTGGGGCCGCGCCTCGAGGGCATGCCCGCGGCGGATCAGATCGCGGTGGACGCGGAGATGATGGACGCCGACGGCACCCCCAACAAGGGCAAGCTCGGCGCCAACGCCATCCTCAGCGTGTCGCTCGCGGTGGCTCGCGCCGCCGCCCAGGATTGCGGTCTGCCCCTCTATCGCTATCTCGGCGGCCCCATGGCGCGGGTGCTGCCGGTCCCGATGATGAACATCCTCAACGGCGGCGCCCATGCGTCGAACAACGTGGACTGCCAGGAGTTCATGATCGTGCCCATCGGCGCGGAGACCTTTCCCGAGGCGCTCCGCATGGGGGTCGAGACCTTTCACGC
>DASSML010000285.1:0-2264 GCA_035688895.1 Gemmatimonadales bacterium | reverse complement strand
GGTTACCGGAATCGGCGCGGTCACGCCGATCGGGCTCGGCGTCACCGGGCTCTGGGAAGGGCTGCAACTCCGCCGCTCCGCCGTCCGGGGTATCACTCGCTTCGATCCCGGGCCCTTCAAGAGCCGGATCGCGGGTGAGGTAGAGGGGTTCCATGCAGCCGATCACATCGAGGAGCGCCGCGCCCGGCGGCTCGACCGCTTCAGCCAGTTCAGCATCGCCGCGACCCGGATGGCCCTGGCCGACGCCGACCTCGAGCTGGCGGGTGAAGACCCCGACCGGATCGGCGCGATGATGGGGACGGCGCTCGGGGGCGTGGCCCACGGGGAGCGGAATTACCACGCCTTCCTGACCGAGGGTCCCCGGGCAGTGGATCCCGCGCTGGCGCTCACCGTCTTCGCCGGCGCGGCCAGCTGCAACATCGCGATCGAGTTCGGCTGCACCGGTCCCAACAGCACGAACGGAATGAGCTGCGCCTCGGGGGCGATCGCGATCGGCGACGCGTTTCGTGCGATCACCCGGGATGAGGCCGACGTCATGATTGCCGGTGGGGCCGAGGCGCCGCTCGCCCCGCTGTGCTTCGGTGCCTTCGCCATCATCCGGGCCATGTCCACCCGAAACGACGACCCGGGGCACGCCAGCCGGCCGTTCGATGCCGGCCGCGACGGCTTCGTGATGGCCGAGGGGTCCGCGGTGCTGATCCTGGAGGAGCGAGGACGGGCGCTGGCTCGGGGGGCCCCGATTTACGCCGAGATCTGCGGGTACGGCCTGACCAACGACGCGTACCACATGACCGCGCCCCGGCCCGATGGACGGCAGGCGGCGCGCTGCATGCGCAACGCCCTGGCGGAGGCGCACGTCCAGCCGCGGGAGATCGGATACATCAACGCCCACGGCTCGTCCACGCCGCTCAACGACCCGACCGAGACCTCCTCCATCAAGCAGGTCTTCGGGGAAAACGCCCGGACGCCGGCCTTCAGCGGGACCAAGGGCTACTACGGCCATGCCTTGGGCGCGAGCGGAGCCATCGAGGCGGCGATCTGCGCCCTGGCCAGCCGGCGCGGGTGGCTGCCGCCGACGGTGAACCTCGAGACCCCCGACCCCGCCTGCGACCTGGACCACGTGACCGGCGAGGGACGAGCCGGACGTCCGGAGTACATCCTCAGCAATTCCTTCGGCTTCGGCGGGATCAACGCGGCCCTGGTCTTCCGCCGCGAGGGCTGAGCCCCTACCCCCTGCCCGCCTGGCCGTCTAGATTCGCCGCCGGTTTCCCCCCACTTCCATGGAGAGACGCGCGATGTCTTCCCTGCTCCGCCGCTGTACCGCCGAGGCCGTCGGCACCTTCGCCCTGGTATTCATCGGCGCGGGGTCGATCATGAGCGGGTTCTTCCCCAAGTCCGACTTCGGGGTCCTCGGGGTAGCGCTGGCGCACGGCCTGATCCTGGGCACCATGATCACGGCCACGATGCGGATCTCCGGCGGCCATCTCAATCCGGCCGTCACCCTCGGCCTGCTGGTCGCGCGGCGGACCAATGCCCAGACCGCCATCGCCTACATCGTGACCCAGGTGGTCGCCGCGATCCTGGCGGCCCTCATCCTGAAAGAGCTCTACCCACCGGCAGTGATTCGGGCGACGGGCCTGGGCGCTCCGCATCTGGCCGCCTCGGTGAGCCTGACCCAAGGCATCGTGGTCGAGACGGTTATGGCGTTCTTCCTGGTCTCGGCGGTCTTCGGCACCTGCGTGCACCCCGAGGCGCCGCGGGTCGGCGGTTTCGGGATCGGCCTCACCCTCGCGGCCGACATCCTCATGGGTGGGGGACTCACCGGCGCCGCGGTCAATCCGGCCCGCGCCTTCGGCCCGGCGCTCGTCGCCGGCGACATGGTGGCGCAGATGGTCTACTGGATCGGGCCGATCCTGGGCGGGGTGCTGGCCGGGCTGCTGTGGGAGCACGTGCTGCTGCCGAAGCGGACCGAATCTTCGGCTGGGTGATCAGCGGACGTCGCTTCGCTCGTTGAGAGCGTGCGGCCGTTCACCACGAAGACACGAAGGCCACGAAGGACTCCGTGCGGAGTCCGGCATCGCCACATGCCGCGTGGGAATGGTTCCGGCAGGAGTTTTTTAGTGGGTGTACTGGGCTGGCTGAACGGTCGACCCAGTCATAAGAGCTAGGGCGACGCACCCACAAGAACCAAAGAGGACCGTCGAGGGCGGCATGAGACGTCTCTCAGTCTCAAGCGGTAGTCCTTCGTGGCCTTCGTGTCTTCG
>DASSML010000284.1:0-3341 GCA_035688895.1 Gemmatimonadales bacterium | reverse complement strand
CGGTTGGCCCCGTCGAGCAGGGAGTATTCGCTGTGGGTATGGAGATGGACGAAAGGCATCGCTAGCGCTCCCGCCGCTCCAGCTCGCTCCACACCTGCTCCAGCGGCACCCCGCGGGCGTGAAGCAGGACGAGGAGATGGTATAGCAGATCGGCCGTCTCGGCAGTGAGGCGAGCCTCGTCCTCGGCGGTGGCCGCGACCACGGTCTCGACCGCCTCCTCCCCGACCTTCTGGGCGATCTTGGCGACCCCGCGGTCGAGCAGCTGCACGGTGTAGGAACGGTCGGGCCGCGCCTCTGCCCGTCGTGCGATGGTGGTGGCGAGCCGGCTGAGCGGGTGGCCGCCGGGGTCCGCTCCGGGCACCGGCTCGCCTTCCGAAAGCACCGTGCTGAAGCAGGTCCGCTCGCCGGTGTGGCAGGCCGGGCCAGTCTGGTCCACCCGGTAGAGCACCGCGTCGCCGTCGCAATCGAGCCGGACCTCGACCACCCGCTGGACGTGGCCGGAGCTCTCGCCTTTGCGCCAGGGCGCCCGGCGGGAGCGGCTGTAGTAGTGGGCTTCGCCCGTGCTCAGGGTACGCGCGAGCGCGTCCCTATCGGCATAGGCCAGCATCAGGACGTCACCCGACCGGCGCTCCTGGGCCACCACCGGGACCAATCCGTCGGCCCCGAACCGGATCGCCGACCACCAGCTGTTCTCGGACACGCCGAGAAGCTATCGGCCCCCCCGGCGATTGTCAAAAGCCGTTGTGGTTCCTTATCTTGCTCCCGTTGCTCCATCCCCGGACCTCCGCCTTCGGAGCCCTTGTGCCCAGCCTTCGCGCCGCCTCCACCGCAACCCGTTTCCTCCCCCTTCTGCTCCCGCTGGCCCTGGCCTGCGGGGACAGCGGCGGCCCCAATGGCGGCCCCGTGGTAGACTGCGGCCAGACCGACCCGGTACAGCTCTCCGTCGGCGAATTCATCACCAAGGACCCCGCGGAGACGGCCTGCGTCCGGATCCCCGCGGCCGGGAGCGCCGGGGCGGAATACCTCTACCTGGCCGTGTCGGCCGCGCCGACCGAGTCCAACGCCGGGACCTCGACGCCCTACCGGCTGGTCGGCTCGGCCCAGGGCCAGGCTGCCAGCGCCGCGGTGCGCTCCAGACCTCGGCCCGAGGCGGCGGTCCGGCCCACTGCAGCCCAGCAGTTTCACGCCCGGATGCGCGGCGTGGAGCAGCGCCTGGCCCGGCAGCCCCACCCCCCCCAGGCCGCGGCCAAGGTCCGGGTCAACGCCAAGGCCGTGCCGAACATCGGTGACACGCGCACCTTCTCGGTCCTCAAGTCGGCCACCGCCGACGGCACCTCGGCCAATGATTTCGTGAGCGTGACCGCCACGGTGAAGCACGTGGGGAAGAAGGTGGTCATCTACCTCGACAACGCCTCGCCGGTCACGGGCGGGTATACCCCGACCGACATCGCCAACATCGGGGGCCTCTTCGACGACGAGCTGTACCCGATCGATACCACCGCCTTCGGACGGGAGTCCGACGTGGATGGCGACGGCCAGGTGCTCGTGCTCCTGACCGACCAGGTCACCCGGCTCGCCGGCTGCGACAACGGCCAGGTGGTGGTGGGCTTCTTCTTCGCGCTGGACCTGTTCCCGGGCCAGGTGGGGTCCAATGGCGCCGAAGTGTTCTATGGGTTGACGCCCGACGCTGCGTGCGGGGTGGACGTTAGCAGGGCGGTGGATCTGCTGCCGGGGGTGTTCATCCACGAGTTCCAGCACATGATCAATTTCAACCAGCATGTGCTGGTGCGGAACGGCGACGCCGAGGATACATGGCTGAACGAGGGACTCTCGGGCTTCGCGGAGGAGCTGGGCGCACGGCAGGTGCCCGACACGCGCTGCGTGGACAATGACTGCCTCACCCAGTTCGCCATCGGCGATTTCATCAACGCCTACGACTTCCTGTCGTCGCTGGAAGAGAACTACCTGATCGGCCCGGCCACGCCACCACTGCCGCTCTCGGAGTACGGCGCCACCTGGCTCTTCGTGAGATGGATGGGAGACCATTTCTCCACCACCCAGCCGCTCGCGACCGATTTCACCCGCAAGCTGGTACAGACCAGCCGGACCGGGGCCGACAACGTCGAAAATGCGACCGGCGAGGACTTCCCCACGCTGATCACGCAGTGGCATCTCACCAACTACACCGAGAGTCTGGCCCAGTTCACTCCCGCCAGCGATCGGATCAACTACACCTCGTGGGCCTTCCGGGAGAACTGGGCGGTGTTCAATCAGAACGACCCCGGCAACTTCCCCCGGCCGTACCCACTCGACCCGGACGTGACCTCGGGTAACTACGAGACCGCCGGCAGCCTGTTGGCTGGCTCGGGCAAGCATGTGGTGATCGACCAGGCGCCCAACAGCCCGGTATTGGACTTCAAGATCACCCGGAGCGACGGCACCACCGTGCTCCCGACGAGCGCGGCGGCGCGCGTGGCGCTGCTGCGGATCCGGTGAGGCGCATGGTCTTCCTTGTCGTCGTCGCCACCTTGTTCGCGGGATACGGTACCGCCTATCTCGCCAGCGAAAACGTGCGCTATCTGACCCGGGCCGGGATGGAGGAGACCCGCATCCTTCAATCCCGGGAGCCGATCGCGCGCCTTGCCGCCGACCCGGCCACCGACCCCGGCGTCCGTCCGCTCCTCGGCCTGGTGGTGGCGAGCCGAGACTACGCCGCGAAGCTCGGCCTGGAGGCCAAGGAGACCTACACCACGTACTCCGACGTGGGGCGGGATACCCTGCTGCTGGTCCTCCAGGCGGCGCCCAAGGACTGCATCTGCCCTCACACCTGGAACTACCCCATCGTGGGGAGCATCCCCTACAAGGGATTCTTCGACTTCGACGCGGCCCGGCGGGAGTCCGATCGCCTCGCCGCGCGGGGCTACGACGTCTATCTCCGGCCGTCGCCGGCGTTCTCCACCCTGGGCTGGTTCAACGACCCGCTGCTCTCGACGGCGCTCACCCGAGATTCGGTGGAGCTCGCCGCCACCGTCTTCCACGAGATCGCGCACAACACGCTATACGTGAAGAGCGCCACCCCCTTCAACGAGAGCTTCGCCCAGTTCGTGGGCTATCGCTCGGCGGAGTCCTTCTTCACCGTGCGGGGCGATTCCGGGCTCGCTCGGCAAGCCGCCGACCGGCTGCACGACGAGATGGTCCTCGGAGTGTTCTACGCCGGTCTGATCGCACGTCTGGACACGCTGTACGACTCGAAGCCCGACTCAGCCACCCTGGAAGCCGGCCGCGCCGCCGCCGGCGCGTGGGCCCGGGAGCAATTGGAAGGGCCGGTCGGGGCGCAGTTC
>DASSML010000283.1:0-2119 GCA_035688895.1 Gemmatimonadales bacterium | reverse complement strand
CTGCTCCTGAGCGGCGTGGCCGACACCCTCGATGGGCAGGTGGCCCGGGGTGGGGCCATGGTCACCCGGTTCGGGGCCTTCTACGACTCGACGCTCGATCGGGTGGGCGACGGCGCCACCTTCATCGGCATCGGGGCGTTCCTGCTGACCGCCCCAGACGTGGCGTACCGGCCCGCCGCGGTGATCGCCTGCATGGTCGCGATCCTGAGCTCGCTCCTGGTTTCCTACGCCCGGGCTCGGGCCGAAGGATTGGGATTGGATTGCAAGGTCGGCATCGCCCAGCGGGCAGAGCGGATTCTCGGCCTCGGCGTCGCCTCCCTGGTGGTGGGGGCCGGGCCGAGCGCGCTGGTGCTCGAGGGCATCGTGGCCCTCCTGGCGATCGCCTCGATCATCACCGTGGTTCAGCGGTTCGTGTACGTCTACCGCACGGCCAACGGGCTGGACGAGACGCCGACGTCAGGAGCTGCCAAGCCCTCGGCGTCGTCGCGGCCCGCGGAGCGGCCGGCGCTCGACACTCTCGCGAAAGGACGTTAGCAGTGCCCGAAGAAACCGCCCGGCCCATCGCGCCGGCAGAAGGGAAGCTGGGTGTGCTTTGCGTCGGCCTCGGCGCCGTCGCGACCACCTTCATCGCCGGGGTGGAGAATGTCCGCCGCGGCGCGGCCCGGCCGATCGGCTCGCTGACCCAGATGGGCACCATCCGGCTGGGCAAGCGCACCGAAGGGCGGGCCCCTCTGATCCGCGACTTCGTTCCGCTGGCCTCCCTCACCGATCTGGTCTTCGGCGCCTGGGACCCGGTGCCCGACGATGCCTACACCGCGGCGGTCAGGGCGGGCGTGCTCGACCGACACGAGCATATCGAGCCGATCGCGGCCTTCCTCAAGGCCATCAAGCCGATGCCGGCCGCGTTCGACCAGCAGTACGTGAAGCGGCTGGAGGGCAAGAACGTCAAGTCCGCCAAGACCAAGCGGGAGCTGGCCGAGGCCCTGCGCCAGGACATCCGCGACTTCAAGAGCAAGAACGGCTGCAGCCGGCTGGTCATGGTCTGGTGCGCTTCGACCGAGATCTTCATCAGCCCGGGCCCGACCCATTGGACCCTGGACGCGTTCGAGCGCGCCATGGACGGCAACGACCCGTCGATCGCGCCCTCGATGCTGTACGCCTGGGCGGCGCTGATGGAAGGAGTGCCCTTCGCCAACGGGGCGCCCAACCTCACCTGCGATTTCCCGGCGATGGAGCAGCTCGCGCGCGACAAGGGTGTGGCGATCGGTGGGAAGGACTTCAAGACCGGCCAGACCATGATCAAGACCGTGCTCGCGCCGATGTTCAAGGCCCGGATGCTCGGTGTCGCTGGTTGGTATTCGACCAACATCCTGGGCAACCGCGACGGGGAGGTCCTGGACGACCCGGAGAGCTTCAAGACCAAGGAAGAGTCGAAGCTCGGCGTGCTGGAGTACATCCTGCAGCCGCAGCTCTATCCCGAGCTGTACGGCGATATGTACCACAAGGTGCGGATCAACTACTACCCGCCCCGGGGCGACAACAAAGAGGGCTGGGACAACATCGACATCTTCGGGTGGATGGGTTACCCGATGCAGATCAAGGTCGATTTCCTCTGCCGCGACTCGATCCTGGCCGCGCCGCTGGTGCTCGACCTGGCGCTCTTCTTCGACCTGGCGCAGCGGGCGGGTCTGAGCGGCATCCAGGAGTGGCTGTCCTTCTATTTCAAGAGCCCCCAGGTGGCCCCGGGACTCTACCCGGAGCACGACCTCTTCATCCAGCAGACCAAGCTGAAGAACACCCTGCGCTACCTGATGGGTGAGGAGCAGATCACCCATCTGGGCATCGAGTACTACCAGAATGAGATCGAGGCGGCCATCGGGCGATGAAGTATTTCCACCGCGCCCATCTTTCGCCCGACGCGGTACTCGCCCGCGCCACCGAGTTCCTCGGCCGCCGGCTCACGCCGATGGAAGAGAGCGCCCGCCGGCGCCGCTTCAGCGGCACCATCGGCCAGGTGACGCTCACGGTGCAGGCCGAAGGCGGGCACTACACCCTGGTCACGGTGGAGACCAACCAGGTGGGGGAGAGCGAGGCCGACAAGCTGGCCAAGCGGTTCCTC
>DASSML010000282.1:0-3561 GCA_035688895.1 Gemmatimonadales bacterium | reverse complement strand
CGAGCATCACGAAGTCGTTGCCCGACCCGGTCATCTTGAAGAACGCGGTGCCTCTCATAGCCGTCCCACCAGCGATTTGAGCCTGAGCCACCAGACCATCCAGATCGCCTCCCGGACGATCCGCCCGTTCATCTTGCTCTGCCCCTCGACCCGGTCGGTGAAGACGATCGGAATCTCCCGCAGCCGGAACCCTTTCTTCCAGGCCCGGAAGCTCATCTCGATCTGGAAGGAGTAGCCGTTGGACCGGACCCGGTCGAAGTCGATCGCCTCCAGCACCTGCCGACGAAAGCACTTGAACCCGCCGGTCGAGTCGTCGAGCGGCAAACCGGTGACCCAGCGGGCATACTGATTGGCGCCGAGCGACAGGAGCAGCCGGGAGATCGGCCAGTTGATGACGTTCACCCCGGACTTGTAGCGGGAGCCGAGCACCAGGTCCGCATCCTCCATCGCCGCCAGGAAGGTCGGCAGGAACTTGGGATCGTGGCTGAAGTCGGCGTCCATCTCGAACATCAGGTCGTACCCGTGGTCGAGGGCCCAGCGAAATCCCGCCAGGTAGGCCTTGCCCAATCCGCTCTTCCCGGGCCGATGAAGCACGTGAATACGGGGCTCGGCGCCCGCGAGCTCATCGGCCAGGGCGCCGGTCCCGTCGGGCGAGTTGTCGTCCACCACCAGGATCTCCAGCCGGGGGTCCTGGGCCAGGATCTGGGGGGCGATGAGCGGGAGGTTCCCCCGTTCGTTGTAGGTCGGGACCACCACCAGTGCGCGCTCAGGCATGCGCACGCTTCCGCTGGATGGCCGGCCAGGCAAGGAGCCCGGCGATCAGCAGCAAGGCGAGCCAGGTGATCCAGCGCCCCAGGCGATAGGCCTCGGAGGCGAACACCAGCTTCACGTCACGGGCCCCGGGCGGGATCGGTACGGTGAGCAGGGTGTGATCGCCCCGAAGCACGGGCGCGGGCTTGCCGTCGACTTCGGCGTGCCAATCGCGATACCAGTTTTCGCTCACCACGAGGTACACGGGGCGACTCTCGGCTCCCTGGATGGCAATCTGCATCTCGCCCGGCGCCCAGCGCGTGAGCGTCGCGCGCGCGGTGGCCGGCGCCGGCTGGCTCTGCAGCGGCGGCGGCGTCACCGAGGCGGTATCCGGCAGCAGCACCACCGACCGGAGTGGAAAGCGCGGGTCGATGATGGTGGGCACCGCCTGGTCGTCGGGCAGCTTGGCGGCGCCGGGCACCAGACGGGCGTAGGCGGGGATGCTGTCGCGCTCGTACAGGTGACCCACCTGCCCCGGCGTCGTGGTGACCGGCCCCAGCACTTTGTGAAAGCCCGGTACCGTCTGCGAGTCGGGCAGCAGCAGATAGCGGACTGCCAGCAGCTCGTGCAGGTTGGGGCTGCCCACGTTCCGCCATTCGTTCTTCCCGCCCATGAGCTCGTCGTAGTACCGCAGCTCGAAGCCGTGATAGCCCAGCATCGCTTGCACGTCGTGGGCCATCAGGTAGGAGCCCTGATACACGCCGACGTCGAGCACCCGGTACGGCTTGGGCGTCTGCCGCAGCCGGGCAATGATGGGGTCGTCGGCGAACAGGGTGGCTGCCGGCGGCTGAAAATGGAAGAACTGCCGGTCCACGCTCCAGAGATCCCCTACGATCACCACGGCGAGGGCGGCCGCGGCGCTCGGACCTCGCAGGCGATCGGTCGCGACCGCCGCGAGGGCCGCGCCGCCGACCAGCACCACGATCAGGAGCCGCAGCGCGCCGGCCTGGAGCTCGCCGGCGTTATCCGCCAGGCGGGACGCCTGCTCCGGCGCGGCGAAGAGGCCGGCGATGCCCTGCAGGGCGCCGACCGCGCCGAGCAGGGCGATGACTCCCATGACGCCGAGCGGCAGCCCCAGCTGGCGCAGGGTCACCTGGCGGCGGCTCAGCCGCTCCGCGCCGAAGCCGGCGAAGGCCGCCACCGGAAGGGCGACGAGAAAAAACGCCATGCCCGGGGCGCGCACCTTCTTCATCATCGGCATCACTTCGTACCAGAGCCGGTAGAACGGCGTATGGCCGCCGAAGGCGACGAGAAGAAAGAGCAACGCGATCCCGCCCAGGGCTCGGACCAGGTGGCGGCGTTCCCCGCCCTTGATGCCGAGCACGGCGAGGACGACCACGACGGCGCCAAGGTACTCGGTGTGGAGCTTGAAGAAGTTGCGGCCCCAGTAGTGCTCCAACACGCCGTTGAACTGGGGGAGAATCGTGGTGACGATCTCCTCTGGCGGCATGGAGAAGCTGGTCGCGTAGGCCCAGCCGCCGCTGGGCCCGCCCTCGGCGCGCGGAGAATACGGCAGGTACTGAAGGAACGGCAGCACCTGGATCGTGGCGACCGCGATCCCCAGCAGGACCGCCCCCAGAGCAAACCCCAGCAACGCCACACGGGGCCGACCCACCGGCCGCTCCGGATCGAAGAACACCAGGAAGATGGTCCAGAGCCCCGCCGCGACGAGCAGGTAGTAGGTCATCTGATAATGCGGGCTCAGCATGCACAGCCCGATCACGAGCGCCAGCAGTCCATAGCCGTCGAGGCGGCCGTGCCGGATGGCTCGGAGGAGTGCTAGGAACACCAGGGGTGCGAGGGCGGACACGAAGAGCTTGCCGTCGTGCCCCGGGCGTACGAGCGATGCGACGATGCCGGTGAGCTCGTAGGAGAGCCCGCCGACGACGGCACCGACCCAGCCGGTCCTGAGCCCCCGGAGCAAGGCGTACATCGTCGTGCCAGCGAGCACGATATGGCCGGCGAATCCGAGGTTCATGGCTGTGTCGATCGGGAGCACCCAGCGGAGCCACGCGGTGGGGTAGAAGATGTCCCCGTGCTGGGCCGCGATGTACGGCAGTCCCCCGAACAGATACGGGTTCCACTCCGGAATGTGTCCCGTCTGCCGGAACATCTCCGCCCCGAAGAGCCGGAAGCCGTACCCCGCCACGTACTGGTCGTCGCCCAGGAGGAAGCCCCCGCCCAGCATCGGCCAGCACAGGGTGAGCGCGGCCAGCACGAACACGCCCAGCGCCAGGAGGGCCGGACGGCGAGGCTCGAGCAGTGTCATCTCGTCGTCAGTGGGCGACACGCGGTCTCCCTCGGGGAAATGCCAGGAACGGGGCCGCCGCCCCGAACTCGGTGATCGTCAGCAGCACCCGCGAGGCCAGCGCCAGCGCGGTCGCGGCGGCCGGTCCGACCGGCCCCTGCAGCATCAGAATGAATACGCCCTCGCGAACCCCCAGGCCTCCGGGCGCGAAGAGGGCGAGAAATCCCGCCAGGTACGAAGCGGTGAAGACCGCGACGGCCTGGGTGAGGCCGAGCCTCGTCTCCGGCAGCAGGCCCCGGGTCAGGCACCAGAAGGCCGCCCCGTATCCGATCCAGGCGGCCACGTTCGCCACCACGCCGAAGGCGATGGCGGGGCCGGCCGGCACGGTCTGCGCCGCGGCCTCCGGCGCCGCGACCCTCAGGATCCGCCGGACCACCGGCGGCCAGAACAGCAACGCCGTCCCCGCCGCGCTCGCGCCGACCAGGAGCACCAGGACGGTGACG
>DASSML010000281.1:0-24705 GCA_035688895.1 Gemmatimonadales bacterium | reverse complement strand
CGGCTGGCCTCGGCCCTCCAGCCGGCGGTCGAGTCACTGGATGAGGCCAAGGCCTGCATCGATCAGCGCCAGAGCAAGCCCGACAAGGCCGCGGAAGCCGCCCAGAAAGCCATCAAGATGCTGCCCGACCATGGGTTGGGGCACTACTGCCTGGCGCTGCTCGCGCAGGACAAGAAGGCGTCGCGGGCCGACGTCGTGAAGGAGCTGCAGGCCGCCGCCAAGGGTGACCCACAGAGCTTGCAGGTCTGGACCGCCCTGGCCACGCAGTACCAGCAGGCCAACGACACGGCGAATACGCTGGTCGCCTTCAAGCAGATGCTGCGGGTGGCGCCTACCAACCAGAAGCTCCGCGAGGAGCTGTTCAAGTACTTCCTCCAGACGGGGCACCCGGAGACGGCACGCGAGGTGGCGGACGAGGGACTCAAGATCGATCCCTACAACGCCGACCTGTATGACCTGAAGAGCAACGCCTGCCTCTTCCTCAGCGACTTCAAGTGTGCGGTGGACGCGCTGGAGACGATGTACGCGACCGACTCCACCAAGGCCGACACGCTCTTCTTCACCAAGATCTCGGCCGCGGCGGCCGAGGGCGAGAAGCCCGATACGGCGAAGCTGCTCAAGTGGTCGCAGGCCGGGGTGAAGAAGTATCCGGACAACCCGACGCTGCTGGGCTACCTGAACCGCGCCTACGCCATGACCGGCCCCGTGGACAGCGTGGTCTCGGTGACCAACCGGATCATCGCCAAGGACAGCACCGCCGTGGTGCCCGCCCTGGCCGCCGCCAAGGCGCTGATCGAGGCGCCCGCCACGGGCGCTCCCCCGGCCACCCCGACGACCGACACCGGCAAGGCCGGTGCGGCGCCGGCCCCGGCCCCGACCCACCGGACCAAGGAAGCGGTGCCGTTCCTCCAGTTCGCGATCCAGCACGGCGATCCGCAGCAGAAGGAGCAGGCGGCGGCGCTGCTGTATACCGGGGCCGCCCCGCTCCTGCAGCAGCCGCAGGACCTTCAGGGTGCCGCCGAGCTGCTCAAGATGGCCGTCGGCGCGGCCAACCCGTCGGGCAAGGTGTACCCCGCGGCCAACTACCTGCTGGGTCTGGCTACGCTCTTCCAGGTACCTCAGGTCGATCCGCTCGCGGAGAAGGGGAAGTCCTGCGACCTTGCTAAGCAGGAGGAGACCCTGTTGACCGACGCCGAGACCGCCCTCAACGCGGGTCAGTCGGTCAACCCGGACGCGGTGGCCAAGAATCTCGGCATTATCAAGCAATACAAGCCCCGCGTGGCATCAATGAAGAAGGCCTACTGCAAGTAAGTCCGCCCCGGATCACCGGCATGTCTTGCGGCCCTTTCGGCTCCTGCCGGAAGGGCCGCAGGCCTTTCCGCCCTCTCGGCAACCCTCTATATTCCGCCCGCGTCGCTGGGGCTGTAGCTCAGCTTGGTTAGAGTGCCGCACTGTCACTGCGGAGGTCGCGGGTTCGAGCCCCGTCAGCCCCGTTCATCCATGCCTCACCCCGTCCAGTCGGACGGGGTGTTGCGTTTTCCCCCGAGGAGAGCCGCGCGGTGACCGAGCCGACGCCGGCCTTACACCAACCCGTTCTGCTCGGCCCGGTGCTCGAGGCCGCACGGGGCGCGGCGCGCGTCGTCGATGCCACCCTCGGTCACGGCGGCCATGCCGAAGCGCTTCGGGCAGCGGGTGCCGAGGTGCTCGGCATCGACCGGGACCCCGACGCGATCAGGACCGCCCGGACTCGACTCGGTGACGATCGCGTCCGCTACCTGACTCTGGCCTATGACGACCCCGAGGCGTTGGCCACGGTGGCGAGCTTCGGGCCCGACTTCGTGCTCCTCGACCTGGGCGTCTCCTCTCGCCAATTGGACCAGACGGAGCGGGGTTTTACTTTCCGACCGGGCGCGCCGCTGGACATGCGCATGGGCGGCACCGGGCCCACTGCTTCCGACCTCCTGAATCTGACTTCCGAAGCCGGACTGGAGCGGCTCTTCGCCGACTACGGCGACGAGCGCCGGTCGCGAAGCCTCGCCCGGGAAATCGTGCGCCGGCGCGCCCGCCAGCCCCTGGCCAGCAGCGACGACCTGGTGAACGCCATCCGCGCCGTCCTGGGACCACGCGCTGGTCCCCCGGAGTTCGCGCGCCTCTTCCAGGCCGTGCGCATCGGGGTGAACGACGAGCTCTCCGGCTTGGAGCGCGCCTTGCCGGCATTCCGGGAGGCCCTTCGGGCGGAGGGCAAGCTGGCGGTGATCACCTATCACTCGGGCGAGGATCGGCTGGTGAAGCTGGCGTTCCGCGAATGGGCCAGTGCGTGCATCTGTCCGCCGCGCCAGCCGATATGCACCTGCCGCGGGCGGCCATTGGGTCGCCTCGAGCCGCGCAAGCCGATCCTGCCGAGCGAGTCGGAGGTCGCCGCCAACCCACGGTCCCGCAGTGCCAAGCTGCGCATCTTCCGGGTCTCGCATGCGGCTTAAGGGACGACACTGGCTGATGGTCTGGCTGCTCATCTTCGTCGGCGTGCTCCTGGCGATCGCGGCGCGCCAGACCGCCGGCTTCCGGACCGCTCGGCGCCTGCACGACCTCCGGGAGCAGCGCACCAACCTCGAGGCGCAACGGGCGGACCTCGAGCGCCAGATCCGGGTCGCCAGCAGCCGCCAGGTTCTGGTGCCGATCGCCGAGCGTGAGCTCGGTCTCCATCTGCCCAGCGATTCCGAGTTCACCCTGCTGGTCCTGCCGGCCCCACCGGCAGCGGGTCGCTGATGGCCAAGCCGAGCGTCCGAATCGCCGCCATCCAGTTCGGCTTTGCCGTCGGGGTGGCGCTCATTCTGACCCGGGCCGCCCAGCTGCAGATCGTCGACCACGAGAGCTGGAGCGCCGAAGCGCGCCGGACCCGCACGGCCAAGGAGGTGCTCCCAGCTCGTCGCGGCGCGCTCTACGATCGCAACGGCGTCCCCTTCGCCATCACCCAGGAGTTCTACCACGTCGGCATCGCACCCAACGAGCTGACCGATCGCGGCGCAGCGTTCTCCCTGCTGGTGCGGAGCCTCGGCGTCTCGGCGCCCGCCCTCGATCGCGAGTTCCGGGCGCGCAAGCCGTGGATCTACCTCCACGGCCCCTTCAACGCCACCCAGGTGCAGCCGCTCCGCGCGGTCAAAGGGATTCACCTCGAGGGGGAGTTTCAACGATTCTATCCCGCGCGGGATCTGGCCCGGCCGGTCATCGGCGGGCTGGGTGAGCGCGAAACCGGCGCCGCGGGCCTGGAGCTGTCGCTCGACTCGCTGCTGACCGGCCGGCCCGGCGAGGCGGTGTTCCTCAAGGACCGGGCGGGGCGCCGATATGAGTCGCCGTCGCGCCTCATCCGAGAGCCGGTCGCCGGATATGACGTCATGCTCACGCTGGACGCCGAGCTCCAGGAGATCGCGGAGCGGGGCCTCGACGAGGCCATCGCCCAGATGTCGGCTGACGGTGGCGACGTCGTCTTCCTGGACCCCAAGACCGGGGAGCTGCTGGCTCTGGTCTCCCGGCAACGGGACGCCACCGGGGTGCCGCGCGCGTCCGTTTTTACCGATCCCTTCGAGCCGGGCTCCACGGCCAAGCTGTTCACCGCCGCCGCCCTGCTGCTGCACCATCGGGTCGACAGCACCGACAAGGTGTTCGCGGAGGGGGGGACCTGGTTCATGCCGGTGACGCAAAGCGGGCGGACCCGCCGCATCACCGACGCGCACGCGGTGCACGGCAACCTGACCCTGGCCCAGGCCATTCAGGTGTCGAGCAACATCGCCATGGCGAAGTTCTCGAGCCGGCTCGCGCCCGAGGAGCAGTACGAGATGCTGCGGGACTTCGGCTTCGGGACCCCGACCGGGGCGGAGTTTCCGTCGGAGGCGCGCGGCCGGCTCGAGCGTCCCGACCGATGGGAGCCGGCCTATACCCGCGCCAGCGTCGCGATGGGATACGAGTTCGGGGTGACGCCGGTCCAGCTCGCGGCCGCCTACGGGGCCATCGCCCGGGACGGGATCCTGCTGGCGCCGACGCTCGTCCGCGAGGTGCGGGATCCCAACGGGCGGGTGGTCTACCGCCACACGCCCGAGCCGGTCCGGCGCGTGGTGCCGGTGGAGATCGCGGCGCGGCTGCGGGAATTCCTCCGCGAAGCGGCGGGCGAGGGCGGGACCGGTGAGGAAGCCCAGTTGGTCAACTATGCGGTGCTGGGAAAGACCGGCACGGCAGTGAGGTTTGCGGACGGGCACTACGTCCGCGGCGAGTACACCGCTTCGTTCGCGGCCATCTTTCCCGCCGACGATCCCCAGCTCGTCGTCATCGTCAAGATCGACAACCCGAAGGGCCGATACTACGGCGGTCTCACCGCCGCCCCGGTGACCCGGTCGATGCTGCAGCAGGCGCTCGCCTCGCGTCAGGTGGCCATCGACCGCGCCCGCCTCGCCGCCCGCGATACGATACCGGAGGAGGCGCCGCCATCGGAGGAAGGAGCGGGAAAGCCGAGGCCTGCGATGGCAGTCTCCCTGCCGTACCACCCCGTGGACTCGATGCCTGCGCGTCTGCCGGTCCCCAGCGTCACGGGCCGGTCCGTGCGTGAGGCCGCCCTGGCCCTCCATCGGCGCGGATTCCGGGTGAGCCTGCAGGGGCTCGGAGAGGTAGTGCGCACGGTTCCTGCGGGCGGGGAAGTGGCGCAGCGGGGCAGTTCGGTGACGGTCTGGGCCCAATGAGAAGGATGGTGACGACTCCATGACGATGGCCTGGCGCGACGTGCTGGACGAGCTCCGGCGAGCCGACCTCCTGCTCTCGGCACCGCAGGAGGGACCGGCTCCGACCGGCATCGTCATGGACAGCCGCACCGCTTCACGAGGTCAGATCTACGTGGCCGTGCGCGGGTCCCAGGCGGACGGACATCGGTTCATCCCCGACGCGGTGAAGCGCGGGGCGGCGGCGCTCGTGGTCGAGCAGTCCCTATCGGCAGGAGTGCCGGAGATCGTCGTCCGGGACGGCCGCCGGGCGGCGCTCGCGCTTGGCGCCGCCTGGTACGGGCACCCGGGCCGCCGTCTCACCCTCGTCGGGATCACCGGAACCAACGGCAAGACCACCACCACGGGACTGATCCGCCACCTGCTCGCTCACGACGGTGACTCCGGCAGCATCGGCACATTGGGCGCGTTCGACGGACGGGGTGCGCCGGTCAGCTCGACCGCGGGCTCGCTCACCACGCCCGGACCGATCGACCTTCAGGCCACCCTGGCGGCGATGCTGGACCGAGGCTGCACCACCGTGACGATGGAGGCCTCGTCGCACAGTCTCGACCAGGGCCGACTCGACGGCCTGACCTTCGCCGCCGGGGTCTTCACCAACCTGACCCGCGACCACCTGGACTACCACCACAGCATGGAGGCCTATCTCGGCGCCAAGCTGCGGCTGGGTGACCTGGTGGCGGAGAACGGCGTCGAGGTGGTGAACCTGGACGACGAGGCGTGGCGCGCCCTTCCGGTCCGGCACCGGCGCCTCACCTTCGGACTCCATCCGGCCGCCGACCTTCACGCCAGCGGCGTCGTGCTCGACGCGGCCGGCAGCCGGTTCCGGGTCTCGGGATGCTTCGGAACCGCGGAAGCGTCCCTGCCGCTGCTCGGCGATTTCAACGTCGCCAACGCGCTGGCGGCCGCCGCGTGTGCCCTGGGTCTCGGACGGCCCCTGGACGAGGTGGTCGATCGGCTGGCGGCAGCACCCCAGGTGCCGGGACGGATGGAACGAATCGCGGAGCGGCCGTGCACCGTCCTCCGCGACTACGCCCACACCCCGGACGCGCTCGAGCGAGCCCTGGCGACCCTCCGGCCGCTCACCCAGGGCCGGCTCATCGTCGTCTTCGGGTGCGGCGGCGACCGGGATCGGGGGAAGCGGCCCCTCATGGGGCGCATCGCCGCCGAGCTGGCGGACCTGGCCGTGGTCACCTCGGATAATCCTCGAACCGAGGACCCGGGCATCATCATCGACGACATCGAGCAGGGAATGGGCGCCATCCCTCATCGGCGGGCGGTCGACCGGCTGGAGGCGATCCAGCAGGCACTCGCCGAGGCGCGGGCCGGGGACACGGTGCTGCTGGCGGGCAAGGGGCACGAGACCTACCAGGTAGTGGGCACCGAGAAGGTGTCCTTCGACGAGCGCGAGATCGTCGAGCGCCTGGTGAAGGACGCGCGCTGATGGGGGGCGAGGCAGGCGCGCCGGTTCCACCCGGATGGGCCGAGGCGTCGGTCCGGGAAGCGCTGGGGCTGAGCGGTGCGGGGCAGGGGCGTACCTTCGCGACCCTCTCCACGGACACGCGGTCCATTGTGCCGGGCGCCCTGTTCGTCGCCCTGAGCGGCGAGCGATTCGACGCTCACCAGTTCCTTCCCGCCGCCGCGGCGAGCGGTGCCACGGCGGCGATCGTGCGCCAGGGAACTCCGAAGGTTGCCGGCCTCGATCTCCTCGAGGTGCCCGACCCGCTCCGTGCCTTCGGTCTGCTGGCCCGGGCGCGGCGCCGGCGGCTCACCGGGCCGGTCGTGGCCATCACCGGGACCAACGGCAAGACCTCGACCAAGGAAATGCTGGCCGCGGTCCTGGGTACCCGCTACGTGACGTACGCGACGCGCGCCAATCTCAACAACCTCGTCGGCGTCCCGCTCACCATCCTGGAGGCTCCCGAGGACACTGAGGCGATGGTGGTGGAGGCTGGGGCCAACCTGCCGGGCGAGATTGCCCGCTACCGGGAGATCGTCGAGCCCCGGATCACGATCGTGACCAACGCGGTCGCCGGACACCTCGAGGGGTTCGGCTCGCTGGCCGGCGTGCTCGCGGAAAAGCTCTCCCTGACCGATGGGGTGGAGCTCGCGGTCGTAGGCACCGAGCCCGCAGAGCTGGCCGCGGGCGCCCGCGGGCGGGCCCGTCGGGTTCGCACGGCCGGCCTGCAGGGCGCGGAGCTTACCCCCGACCGGGTCGAGATGGGACCCGAGGCACGGCCGGTCCTCACCTTCGGCGGCGTGACCTTCACCCTCGCCGCGAGAGGCATGCACCAGGCCGACAACGCGGTTCGGGTGTGGGCGGTGGTCGAGGAGCTCGGGCTCGATCGGGCAGCAGCGGGCCGGGCCCTGGAAGGGTTCCGCCTGCCGGGCGGTCGGGGCGAGGTGATGGAGGCGAACGGGCTCACCATCCTCAACGACTGCTACAATGCCAACCCGCAGTCGTTCCGGTCGGTCATCGCGACGGCCCGCGCGCTACGGGGGAGCCGGCGCCTCGTCATGGTCGCCGGGACGATGCGCGAGCTCGGCGCGGACTCCGATCGCCTGCACGCGCAGGTGGCCGGGGAGCTGGTGGAGCTCGAGCCGGATCTGCTCGCCGTGGTCGGCGATTTCGTCCCCGCGGTCGCGCCCTACGCCGAGCGACTCGGGGGCCGCCTGCTCGCGGCGCCGGACCCGCTGGCCCTGGGTCCGCTGCTCGCGGCTCGGGTGCGTCCGGGGGATGTGGTGGTGCTCAAGGCCTCGCGCGGCGTCGCACTGGAACGGGTGCTCCCGGCGCTCGTTCCTCAGATGTAAAGCCGGCGCACCATCTCGGCGGCCGACTCGTCCACCAGGTCGGCGTTCCGCAGCCGCTCGAAGGTGTCCAGCAATTCTTCCACCCGGAGCTGTCGCTTCCGGGCCCCGCCGATGTTCTCCGCGATCCGGCCGCGGTGCATGATGAGCACCCGATCACCCAGTGTCACCGCCTGCTGGATCGAATGGGTCACCATGAGGGTGGTGAGCCCTTCCGAGCGGATGAGCCGCTCGGTGAGCCGCACCACCTGCTCGGTGCTCACCGGGTCGAGGGCGGAGGTGTGCTCGTCCAGCAGGAGCACCGTCGGACGGACCAGCGTGGCCATGAGGAGGGTGAGCGCCTGTCGCTGGCCGCCCGACAGCGCGCCGACCGGGGTGTCGAGCCGGTCCTCCAGGCCGAGGCCGAGATCTCGGGCTCGTTCGGCCAGCTCGCGCCGCCGTTCGCGCCCGAGCGCGTTCCTGAGCACGCCCGGGCGGGAGCCGCGCTTCGCCGCCACCGCGAGGTTCTCGGCGATGGTCAGATGGGGAATGGTTCCGGACATCGGATTCTGGAACACCCGTCCCACCAGCGCCGCGCGGCGCCACTCGCGCCAGGCGGTCACATCCTGGCCGCCGATGAGGATCCGGCCGCGATCGGGAATGACGCTGCCGGCGATGGTGTTGAGCAGGGTGGACTTTCCCGACCCGTTGTTGCCCACCACCACCACGAAGGCCCGCTCCTCCATCGCCAGGTCGACCCCTTGGAGAGCGCGTTGCTCGTTGGGGGTACCCGAGAAGTAGGTGTGGTGCACGTCCTCCAGCACCAGGGTTGCCTCATCGCCAGCTCGGGCGCCGGCATTCGCCAGCGTGGGCACAGTCACGTCGTCGCCTCCTGCCGCTCGAGGCGCCGACGGACCCTGGCCAGGACTGTGGGGGTGGCCAGTGCGACGAGGACGAACAATGCCGTGGCGAGCTTAAGCGCGTCGCCAGGCAGACCGGCGGCGACCGCCGCCGCCACCAGCAGGCGGAACGCGATCGTGCCGATCAGCGTCCCTGCGATCTGTCGGCGCAGTGTCCGTCTCCCCAGCAGTCCTTCGCCCACCACCACGCAGGCCAGTGCGGTGACGATCATGCCGGCGCCCATGGTGACGTTGGCGAATCCCTGGTACTGCGCGAAGAGCGCGCCCGCGAGCGCCACCAGCCCGTTCGCCAGAACCAGGCCGAGAGTTTCCATCAGCCCGGTGTCGAGACCGAGCGCCCGCGCAGCCTGCGCGTTGCCGCCGGCGGCGCGGAGGGCGAGGCCGAGGTCGGTGCGGAGGAATCGGGCCAGCACCCAGACGCTGAAAAGCACGAAGACGGCGAAGACCAGGAACGCCGAGAACAGCGCGGCCGGCACGGCGGTCGCGCCCAGCACGACGGTGTCGGGCAGGCGGAGCGCGTGCCACAGGTCCTCGGCGATGCCGGGCAGAGTCCGGGCTCCTACCAGGGAGTGGTTGCCGCCGCCCATGATGTAGAGCTGAGCAGTATAGAGGCCGGTGGTGACGAGGATCCCGCCCAGCAGCACGTCGATGCCGACGATGACGTAAATGAGCCCGGTCGCCGCGCCGGCGAGCCACCCGGCGGCAGCCGCGGCGACGGTCGCGACCAGCGGGTGCACGCCGGCGGTCAACAGGGCGGCCGCCACCGCGGCCCCGAGGCCGAACGAGCCGTCGGTGGTGAGATCGAGCCGCCCCATGATCCGGTAGGTGATGAACACCCCGAGGGTCAGGAGCGACAGCAGGAACCCCATGGACACCGAGCCGATCAGGAGGTTCACGCGGCACTCACCCGGGTGATCGGCCCGGCCCAGCAGAGACCCCGCCGAAAGGTGCTTTCCCCCGCGCCGGCCGCGCCCCGGTCGTCGCCCAGGAGGTGCATCACGCCGCGCACCCGCTGCTGCATGAACAGGCGGGTGACCAGGGCGCGAAGCACCACCGTGCGCTGGGGCACCGGCCGGTAGGCGAAGACGACGGAGTGGAAGTGTCCCAGCAGTCCGCTGCCGGGCGCGATCGGCCTGAGATGGGGCCGGAGGACGGGGTCCGGATTCCGCGACACCACCCCGGCGATCAGCACCGTGGACCCCTGATGCACCGGATGAGGTGTGGTGCCCAGCCACTCGCGGATGCCCGGCACGTCGAGATACATGCTGAACAGCACGATCCCGGGGCTGCGCCGGAGCCAGGCTCCCACCAGGCCCGTGGTCTCGGCGACCATGACGACGCCCGCGGTGTCCCCGTCGATCCCTTCGAGGGAGACGCGGGCCAGCTCGGAGAGTGGGATCGGCTCGGTCTCCGACGGGCTGGAGAACCGCTTGAGCAGCGAGAATCCGCCGCGGCAGACCAGACCCGAGACCAGCTGCGCTACAGGGGCGCGCCCCCCCAGACCGACGTCGAAGTCCGGGGTCTGCGAGCCGACGGTGGGCAGGTGCGCGACCGCGCCGGCCGCGGCGACGATCTCGCCGAGCCGCGGCGCCGCCTGGTCGCGGCTCGCCCCCAGCGCCCCCACGCCCAGAGCGAACGTGGGCTCGCCCAGCTCGAAGGCCTGGTAATCGGTCGAATCGATCCAGACCCGCACGCCACCCTCGGATCGGCCGTGCACCTGGCAGGTGAGCTCGGCGCTCGCATCGCGGGTCGAGACCTCATAGGTGCCCCGGGAGGCGAAGGCGGTGGGGACCTCCCAATCGTCCCGAGTGCGATCACCGGTGGCGGTCGGCGAGCCGGCCGGCGTGTTCGCGACCGGGGCCGGCGCAGCCAGCAGCTTGGGTAGCAGATCGGCCAGCGTGAGCGCTTCGGTCGCCGGGGGCGAGGGAGACGCGACCAGCAGCTCTCCCCGAGCGGTGGCGTACTCGTGGTGCGCCTGCTGCAGCACCAGAATGGCGGGTGAGCTGACATAGCTCACCCCGCCCAGGTCGAGCGTGACCAGCCGGCGCCCTTCGCGCAGGAGCGCCTCGAGGGCCTCGCCCAGCTGCAGCGCCGCCTCGCCATCCAGGCGTCCGGCGAGGCGGAGTACGGCGGAGGATCCCTCCCGGGCGATCGCGATGTTCATTGGAGGCCAACTATACCGGACGCCTGCCGCGGATTCAACGCGGTACGTATACTTCGGCGCTCACCAGACCCGAACCCATCCAGACCCATCCAGCTCGAGGGCGGATGTTCTATCACTGGCTCGCGCCGCTCGGCAAGTCCTACATCATTTTCAATCTGTTCAACTACATCAGCTTTCGAGCGGCGGGCGCCACGGTGACGGCGCTGGTGCTGGCGTTTCTGGTCGGGCCCCCGGTCATCCGACGGCTGCGGGCGCGGAAAGTCGGTCAGGTGATTCGCGCCGAGGGTCCGGCGAGCCACCAGGGCAAGCGCGGCACGCCCACCATGGGCGGGTTGATCATTCTCTTCTGCACCATCGTGCCCACGCTGCTCTGGGCGCCGGTGACGAATCGGTTCGTGGTCGTCGCCATGCTGTCCATTCTCTGGATGGGGTGCATCGGCTTCCTGGACGATTACCTGAAGATCGTGCAGGGCAAGTCCCGCGGGCTGGTGGCCAAGTGGAAGCTGGCGGGGCAGGTGAGCTTCGGCCTCCTGCTCGGGCTGTTTCTCACCTTCAATCCGGTCGTCCCTTCCGAGAGTATTCCCTCCACCGCCACCACCCTGCCGTTCTTCAAGTACCTGGTGATCAACTTCGCGCCCTGGCTGTACGTCCTCTTCGTCACCGTGGTCATCACCGGGAGCAGCAACGCGGTGAACCTGACCGACGGTCTCGACGGGCTTGCGACCGGTCTGGCCGGCATCGCGGCGGCGGCCTTTGCCGGGTTCGCCTACCTCTTCGGTCGGGTGGACGCCACGACCTACCTCAACCTGTTCTACCTGCCGGGCGCCGGCGAGCTCGCCATCTTCTGTGCCGCGCTCATGGGCGCGACGATCGGCTTCCTCTGGTTCAACGCCCACCCGGCCCAGGTCTTCATGGGCGACACCGGCAGTCTGGCCATCGGCGGCGCCCTCGGCACGGTGGCGATCCTGCTCAAGGCGGAGTTCCTGCTCCTGCTGATCGGCGGGGTCTTCGCCGCGGAGGCCATCTCGGTGCTGATCCAGACCGGGACGTACAAGTGGTACAAGCGGACCCGCGGGCGGGAGTATGCCGATGCCCACCGGGTGTTCCGCATGGCTCCGCTGCACCACCACTTCGAGAAGCTGGGCTGGGCCGAGACCACGGTGGTGACCCGGTTCTACATCCTCGGGCTCTTCTGCGCGTTGATCGCCCTGGGCACGCTGAAGGTGCGCTGAGGTGAGCGCCATTCCGCTGCTCGAAACCTGGCGGGCGACGGGACGAGAGGTCGCCGTGGTGGGACTGGGGAAGAGTGGAGTAGCCGCCTCCCTTCTCCTCCGCGACCATGCCCTCCCGGTGTACGCCTCGGACACCGGGACGGGCGGCGCATACGACGCCTGGGCCGGTACGCTCCGGACTGCCGGCGCCGAGGTGCAGCTGGGCGGGCACGACCTCGATCGGATCGGCCGGGCGGCCGCCGTCGTGGTGGCGCCGGGAGTACCGCCCGACGTGCCGCCGCTCGCTGCCGCGCGGCGGGCCGGCGTGTCCATCTACGCCGAGGTCGACCTGGGCTTCCTGGCGCTGGGCGGCACGCGGTGCATCGGGATCACGGGGACCAACGGCAAGACCACGACGACGTCGATGGTCGCCCATGTGCTCAAGGCGGCGGGCCTCCGGGCCGAGACGGCGGGCAACATCGGCCGACCGCTGTGCGACGTGGCGCGATCGGCCGACCAACCCGACTGGCTGGCGCTGGAGCTGTCCAGCTTCCAGCTGCACGACGCCCCGCACCTCCGACCTGCGATCGGGGTGCTGACCAATCTCGCGCCCAATCACCTCGACCGGTACAACTCGCTCGAGGAGTACTACGGCGACAAGGCGCTGCTCTTCCGGAACGCCGAGTCGGCCTCGCGCTGGGTTACCAACGCCGACGACCCCGCCGTCGAGGACATGACCCGCGCCGTGCCGGGTACCCGGCGACGCTTCAGCCTGTCCGGGCGCGCGGATGGCTGGTACGACCGGGGCGGCGACCGGCTCATGCTGGGGGACACTGCCCTCATGCCCCGCCGGGAGCTGCCCCTCCTCGGCGACCACAATGTCGCCAACGCGCTGGCGGCCGCGCTCGCGGCGCAGGACGCCGGCTGCGCGCCCGGCCCGATCGCCGCCGGGCTCCGGACTTTCCGCGCCATTCCCCATCGGGTCGAGCCGATCCGCGAGGTGGACGGGGTACTGTGGATCAACGACTCGAAGTCCACCAACATCACCTCGACCGAGGTCGCCGTCGCCGCGGTGGACCGGCCGTTCGTACTGCTGCTCGGGGGACGCCACAAGGGCGAGCCGTACACCCGGCTCGCCGGCCCGCTGCAGGGTCGCTGCCGGGCCGTCGTGGCCTACGGCGAGTCGGGACCGCTGGTGGTGCAGGACCTCGGGTCGAGTCTCCTGGTGGTACCGGCCGGCTCGTTCGATGAGGTCCTGGCCACCGCCCGCAAGCTCGCGGGGCCGGGCGACGCGGTGCTGCTGAGCCCCGCCTGCTCCAGCTACGACATGTTCAAGAACTATGAGGAGCGGGGCGAGCGGTTCCGCCGCGCGGTCGAGGCGATGTGACGGCCCGCGCGGTTCGCCATCCGGGCGAGCTCCGCTGGGAGACCCGTCTTCTGGGGACAGTGACCGCGGTGTTGCTCGGCTTCGGGATCGCCGCGACCTACGGCGCGGCCAGCCTGGTCACGGTCCGGGGCCAGAGCGTGGGCCCCGAGTTCGCGCTGCGCCAGCTGTCGGGCGCCGCCATCGGTGGAGTGCTGCTCCTGCTCGCGTCCCGGCAGGACTACTGGCGTTGGCGCCAGCTGGCCTGGCCCATCCTGCTGATCACCATCGTCCTGCTCGTCATTCCGCTGCTCCCATTCACCCACGGCATCGCCCCGGCGATCAACGGCGCCCGCCGCTGGGTGGACATCGGACCGCTCAACTTCCAGCCCTCCGAGGTCGCCCGCCTCGCTGTCGTCATCTGGTGCGCCATGCTGGCGTCGAAGAAGGGCGACCAGGTGCGGGAGTTCAAGAAGGGCGTCCTGCCCTTCATCTGTATCCTGGGCCTGGTCTCGCTGCTCATTCTCCTGGAGCCCAATCTCTCGATGGCGACGCTGGTGGCCCTCCTCGGCGGGCTGGTCCTCTTCGCCTCCGGGGCCCGTATCGGGCATTTCATCCTGCTCGCCGGATGCGGCGTGATTCTCGTCTTCCACCAGATCCGCGACGCCCAATACCGCCTGGCCCGGCTCCTCACCTTCCTGAATCCGGGCGACGCCACCACCGAAGCCGGATTCCAGATACATCAGTCGCTGGTGGGCATCGGCTCGGGCGGCTTCTTCGGCACCGGGTTCGGCCAGGGACAGCAGAAGCTCGGGTATCTGCCCTACGCCTATTCGGATTTCCTCTTCAGCACCATCGGCGAGGAGTGGGGGTTCATCGGCGTCTTCGTGGTGGTGTTCCTCTTCGCCCTCTTCTGCTGGCTCGGATTCCGGATCGCGCGCACCGCCTCCGACCCGTTCGGGCAGTATCTGGCGGTCGGACTCACCGCGACGATCGGGCTCACCGCCTTCATGCACATGGCGGTGTCGCTGGGGCTGATGCCGACCACGGGCCTCACCCTTCCGTTCATGTCGTACGGTCGCTCCAGCCAGGTGATCTCCCTGCTCGGCACCGGGATCCTGATCAACATCGGGCGTCTGCGTGGCCGGGCGAGAGCCGCGCCCGCGAGTCCGAAGGGATGACACGACCGGCGGCCACCCAGCAGCGGGTGGTTCTCATCGCGGGGGGCGGGACCGGCGGCCACCTGATGCCGGCGCTCGCGATCGCCTCGGCGCTGGAGCGGACGGCGCCGGGCCTGGAACCGGTTCTCGTGGGCGCCGTGCGCGGGGTGGAGGCGACGCTGCTGCCGGCCCGCGACTTCCGCTACGTCCTCCTTCCCTCGGAACCGATCTATCGGCGGACCTGGTGGAAGAACGCACGGTGGCCGCTCCTGGCAGGCGAGCTGGTCCGGCGGGTGGACCAGCTGTTCCGGGCGGAGCGGCCGGCCGTGGTGCTGGGCACCGGCGGCTACGCCTCGGCGCCGGTGGTCTGGTGGGCCACCCGTCGCGGGATTCCCACCGCGATCCAGGAACAGAATGCCTATCCCGGCCTCGCCACCCGCTGGCTGAGCCGGCGGGTGCGGCACGTCTATCTCGGCCTTCCGGAGGCGAGACGACTGCTGCGGTTCGGCCGATCGACCGAGGTCTTCGACACCGGGAATCCGATCACCCCACCGAATCCGGAGCGGCGCCAGGCCGCCCTGACGGAGTTTGGGCTGGAAGGTCGTAGACCCGTCGTGCTGGTGACCGGCGGGAGCCAAGGCGCGCTGGCGGTGAATCAAGCGGTCGCAGGGTGGCTGGACAGGGGTGGTCCCGAGAACGCCGATTTGATCTGGGTCACCGGGCGGGCGACGCATGCGGACTTCGCGCGCTATCACCGGCCGCCGGCGGTGCGGGTGGTGGACTTCCTCGATCCCATGGCCGACGGCTACGCGGTCGCGGACCTGGTGGTCAGCCGCGCCGGCATGATCACCGTGGCCGAGCTTTGCGCGTGGGGCCTGCCCAGCATCCTGATCCCGCTTCCGACCGCCGCGGCGGATCACCAGACCCACAACGCGCGGGTGCTGGCGGAGGCGGGGGCGTCGCGCCTGCTGCTGCAAACCCAGCTCACCCCGGAGCTGCTGGCCCAAAGCGTGACAGAGCTGCTGCGAGACGGGAAGGCGCGCGAGGCGATGGCGTCGCGCGCGAGGGCGCGGGGGAAGCCGCAGGCCGCGCAGGAGATAGTGTCGCGTTTATTGACACTGATCGGATGAGCCGCGGGGTTTCAGGATACGCAGCAACTACTTACATTAGCTGATCCATCATGGACTTGTTTACCCCCGCAGATAGACGTCCTGTGCATTTCGTCGGCATCGCCGGCGCGGGGATGAGTGCCCTGGCGCTGATCGCCTGCCGGCGCGGCGTGGCCGTGACCGGGTGCGACGCCGACCCCTCGGGCGCGGGCGATCTCACCGCCATGGGGGTCACCGTCCATCGCGGTCACGATCCCGCTCACCTGGGGAACGCCCGGGCGGTGGTCGTCACCGCGGC
Source organism: Gemmatimonadales bacterium (assembly GCA_035688895.1). Classification (GTDB taxonomy): domain Bacteria; phylum Gemmatimonadota; class Gemmatimonadetes; order Gemmatimonadales; family GWC2-71-9; genus CAVVWJ01. The sequence goes on along the minus strand of DASSML010000281.1, from coordinate 8,930 downwards.
GGTGCCGGCCAATCACCCGGAGCTGCTGCGGGCAGGGGAGCTGGGAATTCCGGTGGTCCCCCGCAAGGTGGCGCTCGCCGAGCTCATCGGCGGAGCCTCATCGGTGGCCATCGCGGGGACCCATGGCAAGACCACGACTACGGTCATGACCACGGAGGCGCTGGCCGCGGCGGGGCTACATCCGACCGGCATCGCCGGCGGCCGGGTCGCGAGCTGGGGCGGCAACGCCCGGATCGACGGCGACGAGCTGTTCGTGGTCGAGGCCGACGAGTACGACCAGGCGTTCCTCACGCTGCACCCCACCATCGCGGTGGTGAACAACGTCGAGCCCGATCACCTCGAGTGCTACGGCTCGGAGGCGGCGCTCGAGAGCGCCTTCGCGGACTTCGCCGGCCGGGCGCGGGTCGCGCTGTTCGGCGCGGACGATCCGGGAGCGCAGCGGGTCGCCGCAGGTCTGGGCGGGACCGCCCGCCGGTTCGGCTTCGCGGCCGACGCGGACGTGCGAATCGATCGGGTGGCCCAGCATGCCGACGGGACCGAGGCACGGGTGCGCTGGCGTAACGGGCGCGAGGTGAGGCTCCGTCTCGCCGTACCGGGCGTGCATAACCTCCGTAACGCGGTGGCCGCGCTGGCCGCGGTCGAGGCAATGGGTGGCGCGCTGGAACCGGCCGCCTCGGCGCTGGCGGAATTCCGGGGCGTCGGTCGGCGGTTCGAGCGTCTGGGGGAGCACCGGGGCGTGGCGGTGGTGGACGACTACGCTCATCACCCCTCCGAGCTGGAGGCCACCCTGTCGGCGGCGCGCCAGGCCTTTCCGGGGCGGCGAGTGGTCGCGGTCTTCCAGCCGCATCTCTACTCCCGCACCGCGGCGCACGGAGAGGCGATGGGTCAGGCGCTCGCGGCGGCCGATCTGGTCTTCGTCACCGAGATCTACGCCGCCCGGGAGCAGCCGATGGAGGGCGTGAGCGGACGGCGCGTGGCCGATGCCGCGGCTCGCGCCGGGGCCGACGTCCGATTCGAGGCGGCGCGCGCCGAGGTGGGACGCCACGTCTACGAGTCGCTCCGCCCGGGCGACGTGGTGCTCACCCTCGGGGCAGGGGACATCACCCGGGTCGCGCCCGAGCTGGTCCGGTGGCTGAGCGCCGCCTGAAGCCTGGATGGAAGCTGCTCGGGGGGCTCGCGATCGGCGCGGCAGTGTGGCTCGGGGCGCCGGCGGCACTCAGGCACGTCGACTTCTTCCGCGTGCGACGGGTGGAGCTGCAGGGACTGCAGTATCTTGATGCGGCGAAGGTGATCGCGGTGGCGCGGCTGTCGCCCACCGCCAGCGTTTTCGACGACCCCGATGCGATCGCGCGGCGGGTCCGCGCGTTGCCGGGTGTGCGGGATGCCAGGGTGGGCCGTCGGCTGCCCGGCACGCTGCGTATCCGATTGGAAGAGGCTGAGCCGGTCGCGCTCACGCCGAAGGGTGATCGCCTGGCGATGGTGGATGCCAGGGGCGTCGTGCTTCCGTTCGATCCGCTGGCGTCGGCGCCGAATCTGCCGGTGCTGATCGGCGGCGGCGCGATGGTGGCCGGTGCGCTGGCGCGGACCCGCGACTACGATCCAGGTCTGTTCGCCCGGATCGACGCCGCGTGGCGAGTGGGGCCGGACGTGGTCTTCGAGGTGGCGGGCAAGTGGCTCTGGTTCGATCCCCAGCTCACGGCGGAGGACATTCGAGCGGTGACGGCGGTGGAGCAGACGCTCGCCCGGCAGGGGCGGCAGTTCGCGGAGCTGGATGGCCGATTCGCCGGCCAGGTCGTCGTCCGCCGGGTCCGGGCGTGAGCGCACAGCCGCAGCGGCTGGTGTCCGCGCTGGATCTCGGCTCCACCAAGGTGGTCGCGCTGATCGCCGAAGTCACCGGCGACGCCCGGGATGTCGGGGTCCGGATCCTCGGTCTCGGCGTCGAGCGGAGCCCGGGAATCCGTCGGGGCGTGGTCCGCGACATCGAGGAGACCACCCGGGCCATCGACAAGGCGATGAAGGGCGCCCAGCGGATGGCCGGGGTCGAGGTGGGTTCTCTCTACTGCGGCATCGCGGGGGAGCACGTGGCGGGCCGGAGCTCGCACGGCATGGTCTCCGTCACCGGCGACGAGATCCGCACCAGCGACGTGGCGCGGGTGAACGACATGGCGAGCAACATCAGCTTCGGGCGGGACCACGAGCTGCTGCACGCCATCCCGCAGGACTACCTGATCGACCAGCAGGGCGGCATCAACGAGCCGATCGGCATGACCGGCTCGCGGCTCGAGGCCGAAGTCTATCTGGTGACGGTGCTGTCGAGCGTGCTGCAGAACCTCAAGAAGTGCGTCGAGCGGGCCGGCTATCACGTGGCCGAGTTCGTGCTGGAACCCCTGTCGGCGTCGCTTGCGGTGCTCACGCCGGACGAGATCGAGCTGGGCTGCGCCATCGTCGAGCTGGGGGGTGGATCCACCAACGTGTCGATCTTCCACAACGGGAAGATCCGACACACCGCCTCGCTGCTCTGCGCCGGCGGGCACGTGACGGCGGACATCGTGCACGGTCTTCAGGTGACGCAGCACGACGCCGAGCGGCTCAAGGAACGGTTCGGCGCGGGCTTCGAGCCGCTGGTGCCGGAGAGCGACGTGATCGAGTTGCCCAGCACGCCGGGCCAAGGCGCGCGCAACGCGCAGCGGCGGGTACTGGCGCATATCATGCACATGCGGCTCCAGGAGGTCCTGGAGTACGCGCTGGATGAAGTGACGCGCGCAGGCTATCATCAGCGCTTACCCGCTGGAGTCGTCCTCACGGGCGGCGGCGCGCAGACTCCGGGAATCGTGGAGCTGGCGCGCGAGGTCTTCGCCATGCCCGCCCGGATCGGAGTTCCGGGGCAACGCCTGCGCGGTCTGGCCGACAGCGTCGAGTCGCCGCGGATGGCAGTCCCCTCCGGCCTGGTCCTCTACGGGGCTCGGCAGGTGGCGATGAGCGGAAGCTTCGGGACGGGATCCCGGAAGTCTCCAGCGGTCGAGAAGGTGCTCGCTCCAGTGAAGCGATGGCTCCAGGACTTCTTCTGAGTCGGGCCGGGGGAACCAACCATGATCTTTGAGCTGGAAGAGAGCGGCGTACAGACCGCACGGATGAAGGTCGTCGGCGTCGGCGGGGGCGGCGGCAATGCCGTCAACCGCATGATCGAGGACCAGCTCGGCGGGGTCGAGTTCATCTCGGTGAACACCGACGCCCAGGCGCTCGCGATGTCCAAGTCGGACATCAAGATCCAGATCGGCCGCAAGCTGACCCGCGGACTGGGTGCGGGGGCGCGCCCCGAGATCGGGCGGCAGGCCGTGGAGGAGAACCGCGACGAGGTGGCCGCGGCGGTGCAGGGGGCCGACATGGTCTTCGTGACCTGCGGCATGGGCGGTGGCACCGGCACCGGCGCCGCGCCGGTGGTGGCGCAGATGGCCCGGGAGTCCGGCGCCCTCACGGTCGGCATCGTCACCAAGCCGTTCCTCTTCGAAGGCCGCCGGCGGATGAAGCAGGCGGAAATGGGCATCACCGACCTCCGCAAGAATGTGGACACCATGATCGTGGTGCCCAACGAGCGGCTGCTCGCCGTGGTCGGCAAGGGCATCCCCTTCCAGGACGCGCTCAAGAAGGCGGACGAGGTCCTGCTGCATGCCACCCAGGGCATCGCCAGCCTGATCACCAGCACCGGGATCATCAACGTGGACTTCGCCGACGTTCGCACCGTGATGCAGAACGGCGGGGCGGCCCTGATGGGGACCGGCATCGGCCGAGGTGAGAACCGCGCCCTGGAGGCGGCCCAGCAGGCCATCTCCAGCCCCCTGCTCGACAGCGTTTCGATCGCGGGCGCCACCGGGGTGCTCATCAACATCATCGGCGGCGACGACCTCACCCTGGGCGAGACCACCCAGATCAACGACATCATCCACGATGCGGTGGGCGACGAAGCCGAGATCATCTTCGGCGCCGGCAACGACGCCGCCATGCACGGCGAGGTCCGGGTCACCGTCATCGCGACCGGGTTCGACCGGGCCGTCGTCAGCAGCGAGCCGCCGATGGTCGCGCGCCAGGCCGCGGCAGGTCCCGGTGTTCTCAACTTCCCCGCGCCGCGCCAGCGTCCCTCCGCCCCGGTGCCGCAGCCTCCGGCCGTCGCGCCGCGGGTGCCCCCGCGCATGCCGCAACCGCCGCAGCCGACCGCCACCGACGTGCCGGAGATGGAAATTCCGACCTTCATCCGTCGGCAGATGGACTGATGGGTCGGGCCCGCCTGCTCGGGGCCGGCGTCGTTCTGCTCGGCGCCACCGGATTCGCCCTGAGCGGGCACTGGCCCTGGCGGCGGCTTCCGCCGCCCGCGCCTGCACCCGTCGCAGTCGTTCCCGACCTCTCGGTCGAGGTCGCCGATACCCTCCGCCCCGGCGAAACCCTCTCCGAGCTCCTGACCCGCCAGGGTGTGGCCGACCTCGATCTCGGCCGGATCGAGACCCGTGGCGGGCTCGACCCGCGACGGCTCCGGTCGGGCCTCATCTTCCGCTTTACCCGCCCCGCTCCGGACAGCCAGCCGACCAGGATCTCGGTGCGCTCCAGCCCCGAGGAGATAGTGGTCTTCACCCGGAGCGGCGCCGGCTGGAGCGGCTCAGTCGAGACCATCGCGTGGCGGGCCGAGCCGGTCCGGATCGAAGGGGCGATCGACAACTCGCTCTACGAGGCGATCGACGCGCAGGTCCCCGATTCCCAGCTCGACGCCGACGACCGGGTCCGGCTGGCCTGGGACATCGCCGACATTTATGCCTGGCAGGTGGACTTTACCCGCGACATCCAGACGGGCGACCGGTTCCGGGTGCTGTACGAGCGGTTGGTGTCCGCCGACGGCGAGATCCGCTTCGGCCGCATCCTCGCCGGCGACCTCACGATGTCGGGCAAGAGCCTGACCGCCTTCCGCTTCGACGACGGCGGCCACGCCGCGTTCTACGACGCCGACGGGAACTCCCTCCGCCGCGCGTTCCTGCGCGCCCCGGTGCAGTTCCGGCGGATCTCCTCCAGCTTCGCGCGGGCCCGGTACCATCCGATTCTCGGGATCACCCGGCGCCATGAAGGCACCGATTATGCCGCGGCTCCGGGCACCCCGGTCATGGCGGCCGGCGACGGCGTCGTGGTCCGGGCGGGATGGTCGGGCGGATACGGCAATTTGATCGAGCTCCGCCATCGCAACGGGATCACCACCCGCTACGGGCATCTTCGGGGCTTCGCCCGGGGCGTCCGGGCCGGCGCCAGGGTCACCCAAGGGCAGACGATCGGGTACGTCGGCTCCACCGGACTCGCCAGCGGCCCACACCTGCACTATGAGTTCCGGGTCAACGGCGTAGCCAAGAACTCCCGCCGGGTCGATCTCGGCAACGGAGCGCCGGTGCCCGCCGCGCAGCGGGCCGCCTTCGAGCAGACCCGGGATTCGCTCCAAGCACGGCTCGCGAGCCCGTCGCTTCCCCTTACCGCCTCTTCCCCAGCTCCACCCGCCGCTACCAACTGAACCGAAGGCACGAGGGGGGCTGTTAGCTTCCTCCCGTGGAGCTCTTTCCCGCCATCGATATTCGAGGAGGCCGAGTCGTGCGGCTGAGCCAAGGCTCTGCCGCGCGGGAGACGGTCTACGACGACGACCCGGTCCGGGTGGCCGAGGGCTTCGTTGGGGCAGGCGCGCGCTGGATCCATCTGGTGGATCTCGACCGGGCGTTCGACCAGGGCGACAATGACGAGGCGATCCGCCGGGTTGCGGACCGGGTCGCTGCGCGGGTCCGCCTTCAGCTCGGCGGCGGACTCCGAACCCTCGACCGGGTGATCGGCGCGCTCGACCTCGGCGTGGCCCGACTGGTAATCGGCACGGCCGCCGCCACCGACCCCGCGATGCTGGACGCGGCGATATCCCTGGCGCCGGCGGAGCGATTCGCCGTGGGGGTGGACGCGCGTGACGGCTTCGTGGCCGTGCGGGGCTGGACCGAAACGTCCACCCTCCGGGCCACCGACCTCGCCCGCCGAGTCGTGGAGCAGGGGATCGGAACCTTGATCTATACCGACGTGACTCGCGACGGGATGCTGCAGGGGCCCGACCTGGCCGGCGCCGTCGCGCTCCAGGCTGTCGGTGCGCAGGTGGTGGCGAGCGGTGGGGTCGCTTCGCTGGCCGATCTGCGCCGCCTCGGCCAGGCCGGGCTTGCCGGCGCCATCGTCGGGCGCGCGCTCTACGAAGGTCGCATCGCGCTGGGCGACGCTCTCGCCCTGGCCCGCGACGAGTTCTCCGCCGCGTAATGATCGAGGCCGCCCTCGTCGTCTTGCTCGCGGCCGCCCTGGCCGCGCTCACGTATCTGCGGCTGGAGCCGGGAAGCCCGAGGATCTGGATCCCGGCCGCCTGCCGAGGTGTGGCCTGGTCCGCGCTCGGCCTTCTCCTGCTCAATGTCAGCTGTCCCTCGGCGGGGACGCCCAAGCGCCCGCTGGTGCTGCTCGATGGCTCGCTCAGCATGGGGGCCGCGGGCGGCCGGTGGCGCGAGGCGCTCGACTCGGCGCGCAAATGGGGCGATGTCCGAACCTTCGGAGACCAGGAGTCCGGAGCGGACACCGTCCCCGTCAGCGGCCGTTCCCTGCTCGGCCCCACTCTGGCTGCCGCGGCGGCCTCGGACCGGCCGATCATCGTGGTCAGCGACGGCGAGATCGAGGACGCCGGCGACCTTCCGCCGGAGCTGCTGGCGCGCACGGCGGTCCGGCTCTTCCCCCGGCCGGCTGTCCCCGACCTGGCGATCACGTCCCTGGAGGGTCCCGCCCGGGTCACCGCCGGCGACTCGATCGCCCTGGACGTGGTGGTGGAACGGGAGGCCGGCGCCACTGCGGACACCGCGGCGATCGTGGTCGAAGCGGGCTCCTCGACCCTGGCTCGGCGGCGGGTCCGGCTCGGCGAGGGGTCGAGCGGACGCGCTCGCCTGGCGTTCTCCTCGGCTGGACTCGGCGCGGGCGACCACGTGCTGCGGGTCCGGCTCGTCGACGCCGGCGATCGCGAGCCGCGCACCGATGCTCGGCTCCACCTCATTACCGTGGCGCCCAGTCCGGGCGTCGTGCTGGTGGCCGCCCCGGGCGACTGGGACAGCCGGTTCTTGTACCACACCCTTCGCGACGTCGCCCAGCTGCCGGTTCGGGGATACGTGCGCCTGGACCCCGATCGGTGGCGCACGATGGGGGACCTTCGCCAGGTGGGAGGCGCCGAGGTCGCCCGAGCGGCGCGGGGCGCCGATCTGCTCATCGTCAAAGGGGCGACCGCGCCGTTCGCCGAGGGCACCACCGCACGCGGCATCTGGCAATGGCCCAGCGGAGAAGGAGGAAGCCCGCCGATTCCGGGTGACTGGTACCTCACCGCCGACGAAAGCAGTCCGATCGGGGGCGCGTTCCTGGGACAACCGGTCGACTCGTTCCCTCCGGTGTTGCAGCTCTCGCCGGCGCAGCCCGGAGCGGGGGATTGGGTCGGCCTCAGCGCCCAGCTCGGTCGGCGGGGGGCGCCCAGACCGGCGATGGTGGGACGCGTCGAAGGGAGAGTGCGGCGGGTGACCACTCTCGTGGACGGGTTGTGGCGCTGGGGGTTCCGGGGCGGGTCGAGCGAGGAGAGCTATCGCGCCCTGGTGGCGGCGACGGCCAGCTGGCTCCTGACCGGGGCCGATACCGTCGCGGGCGCGGCCAGACCGGTCCGTCGGGTGGTTCAGCAAGGCCGGCCTGTGGTGTTCGAGTGGACCGGATCGGGCGCGCCGACCGCGGTCCCGCTCACCTGGACCGCGGGGGACCGGCCGCGTGTCGACACCTTGCGCTTCGACGGAGCCGGGCGGGCGGAGGTCCGACTGGCGCCGGGAACCTACAAGTATCGTTTGTCCGGAGGCGCCGGCGGCACAGTCGCGGTCGAGGAATACTCCGACGAGCTGCTGCCTCGGCGTGTCACGCTGCGCACCCGCAATGCGCTGGCGGGCGAGTCGAGTGGACGGACGGTGGCGCGGGACTGGCTCTGGCTTTTCGGGCTTTGCGTCCTCGGGTTTGCCGCGGAATGGTTTGCGCGCCGGCGCCTCGGGCTGCGCTAACGGGGTGTTAGGATTCAGCATGGCTAACGGCAGACTGACCGACCGGAAGGACGGGCTCTGGACCCGAATCAAGCGCATCGCGCTCACCGATGTCGGCGCGCTCATGCGGGGGCTCAACGCCGACGATCTGGAAAAGCTGGAGCAGGTGCTCATCGAAGCCGATTTCGGCGTGGCGGCCACGGTCGAGCTCACCCAGGCGCTGGAGGACGAGGTCCGAAAGGGCAAGCTCAAGACCGAGGGCGACCTCCGCCGGGCCCTGGAAGGCCGCCTGTCCGCCATGCTGGATGGCGATCAGAAGGCCGGCACGCTGGCCCGGAATCCCGACGGGCCCACGGTCATCCTGGTCGTTGGTGTCAACGGTACCGGCAAGACCACCACGGTGGCCAAACTCGCCAAGCGGCTGCAGCGCGAGGGGCGACGGGTAGTGCTCGCCGCCGCCGATACCTATCGCGCCGGCGCTATCGCACAGCTCCAGGTCTGGGCCGAGCGACTGGGCATTCCGTGCGTGGCCGGTACGGCGGGCGGCGACCCCGCCGCCGTGGCATTCGACGCCGTAGACGCCGCCCTGTCGCGCGGGCTCGATACGGTCATCGTGGACACCGCCGGACGACTGCACACGCAGGAAGGTCTGATGGATGAGCTCCGCAAGGTCGTCAGGGTGGTGGGGCGCCGGCTCCCCGGTGCCCCGCACGAGACCCTGCTGGTCCTCGACGGCACGGTGGGCCAGAACGCCATCCAGCAGGGCCGCCTCTTCGGCGAGGCGGTGCGGCCCACCGGCATCATCGTCACCAAGCTGGACGGCAGCGCCCGCGGGGGCGC
>DASSML010000280.1:0-3135 GCA_035688895.1 Gemmatimonadales bacterium | reverse complement strand
AGGAACCCAAGGCCGTCATCGTGAGCCGGAGCTTCGCCGAGCAGTACCTGGCCGGCGTGCCCGCTCTCGGCCAGCGGCTCAGCATGCCCTGGGGCGACACGCTGCGCGGCACCATCGTCGGCGTGGTGGGCGACGTGCACCATGCCGGGGTGGATTCGCTGCCCCGTCCCACGATCTACTGGGCCGAGGCCCAGTGGCCCTGGAATGCGATGACGCTGGTGGTGCGCACCAGCGGCGATCCGGCCCGTCTGGCGCCCTCCGTCATCGCCGAGATCCACGCGCTCGATCCGGAGCTGCCCGTCGCCGATGTGCGGCCGATGCAGGCGTACCTCGGCGATACGCTGGCGCGTCGCCGGTTCACCATGACGCTCCTCGCTGGGTTCGCAGCTACCGCGCTGGCGCTCACCGCGGTGGGCCTCTACGGCGTCATGGCGTACTCGGTGGTCCAGCGCACCCGCGAGCTGGGCATCCGGCTCGCGCTGGGCGCGAGCCGGCAGCGGGTGCTGCAGGCGGAGCTGCGGCGTGCCCTGGCGGTGGTCGGCGCCGGCGTCGTCGGCGGGCTCGCGGGGGCCGCCGCGTTCACCCGGGTGCTCGATGCTCTGCTCTTCGGGGTGAGCACCACCGATCCCGTGGTCTTCGCCCTCATCGTCGCGCTGCTGGCCGCGGTCGGGCTGGCGGCGAGCTGGATTCCCGCGCGCCGGGCGACCCGGGTCGATCCCATGGTCGCTCTCCGGGCGGACTGAATCTCGAGGTTCGGTATGGAAGGACTGCACCGGTCGATTCGTATTGCCCTCCGCGCGTTGCGCCGGACACCCACGCTTACGGCGTCGGTGGTGCTCACGCTGGCACTCTGCATCGGGGGGACCGCCGCGGTGTTCGGCGCGGTCTACGCCGTGCTCTTCCGGCCCCTGCCGTGGGCCCAGCCCGAAGGCGTCCTGATCGTGCGGGAGCTGTGGCGCGGGCATGTGGGGGCCATGTCGGTGGGCAACTGGGCGGACCTGCGGCGGCGCGACCGACTGTTCGAGCACCTGGTCCCGGCCTATCCCCAGCAGCTCAACCTCGCGGGTTCGGACCAGCCCGAGAACGTGCCGGCCGCGCGCGTGGGCGCGGAGTTCTTCCAGCTCCTCGGCGTGAGCCCGACGCTGGGTCGGACCTTCGCCGCGGACGAGGACACCCCGGGCAGGGACCAGGTGGTGGTGTTGAGCGATCGCCTCTGGCGCCGACGCTTCGGTGCGGACCGGGCGGTGATCGGCCGCGAGGTCCGGCTCGACGGGCGGCCCGCCACCGTGATCGGGGTCATGCCGGCGTCGCTCGATTTCACCCTGCTGAACGAGCAGCTCTGGGTCCCCACGGCGTTCACGCCCGAGCAGCTGGCCCAGCACGACGAGCACTATCTCACGGTCCTGGGCCGGCTGCGTCCCGGGGTCACCACGGCGGAGGCGGCGACCGAACTGGCCGACATCGGCCGGGAGCTGCAACAGGCCTACCCGAGGGAGAACCAGGAGCGGAGCCTGGGCGCCTCCTCCCTGATGGAAGAGCTGGTGCAGGACTACCGCCCCCGCCTGTTCGTGCTGCTGGGCGCGGTCGGGTTCGTGCTCCTCATCGCCTGCGCCAACATCGCGAACCTGCTCCTCGCCCAGGGCGCGGCGCGGGGACGCGAGATGGCGATCCGCGCGGCGGTCGGCGCCGGCCGGGGACACCTGCTCCGGCAGGCGCTCACCGAGAACCTGCTGCTCGCCTGCGTCGGGGGCGGACTGGGCGTACTGGTGGCCTACTGGGCGGTCCGGGGGCTCACCGTCTTCGGGCCGGCGGACGTCCCCCGTCTCGCCCAGGCGAGGGTGGATGGGCCGATGCTGGCCTTCATGCTGGCGATCACGCTGGGCGCCGGACTCCTGTTCGGTCTCGCGCCTGCCCTGCGGCTCTCGTCGCGGCCGCCGCACGCGGTATTGAAGGAAGGGCGATCCGGCGGTGTTCAGCGGGACCGCCTCCGGAGCGCGCTGGTGGTGGCGGAGATCGCGCTCGCGCTCATCCTGCTCACCGGCGCCGGGCTGTTGATCCGGAGCGCGGCGGCCCTCAACCGGGTCGAGCCGGGCTACGACCCGACCGGGGTGGTGGCCGCGCGGGTGTCGCTCCCGACCACAGGCTACGAGAGTGCCGACCAGGCCCGCGTCGCGTTCGAGCGACTCACGGCGGAACTGGCCGCCGTCCCAGGGGTGACCGCTTCCGGCGTCGCCTCGGTGGCGCCCCTCGAGGGCGGCAGCACCAACGGACTCGTCCCCGAAGGGCGGCCGCTCGACGTCGCCTCCTCGATCAACTCGTATCTACGGATCGTGTCGCCGGGCTATCTCGCGGCCATGCGAATTCCGTTGCACCGCGGCCGCGGCTTCACCCAGCAGGACCGCGAGGGCGCGCCGCTGGTGATGATCATCAACGAACGCCTGGCCCGCGAGGCGTTCCCCGGCCAGGACCCGATCGGCAAGCGGATCGCCTGCTGTGACGGCGGCCCGGGCGGCCTGCCCGGCTGGAAGACCGTCGTCGGCGTGGTCGCCGACGTGCGGTCGCAGGACATGAGCCAGCCGGCTGATCCCGAGTTCTATCTCCCGCTCGGGCAGGCGCCCCACAGCGCGTGGAACTGGATCCAGCGATCGATGACGGTCGCCGCTCGGGGCACCGTGGATCCAATGCGGCTGGTGCCCGGGATGCGCCAGGCGGTGCGCGCGGTGGATCCCATGGTGCCCCTCTACGAGGTCGGGACCATGGACGACCGGATCACCCGGTCATTGGCTCAGGCCCGGTTCAGCACCGCGCTCCTCACGGCCTTCGGCGCCGTGGCGCTGCTGCTCGCGGCGATCGGCGTGTTCGGGGTGATCTCCTACGGCGTGAGCCAGCGGACCCAGGAGATCGGCGTGCGCGTCGCCCTCGGCGCCGACCAGGGCGACGTCGTCCGACTGATCGTCCGGCACGGCGCCCGGCTCGCGGGAGCCGGACTGGTGATCGGGCTGGGCGGCGCACTGATCGCCACCCGGCTGCTCGGCACGCTGCTCTATCAGGTGAGCCCCACGGATCCTCCGACCTTCGTCGTCGGCGCCACCGTGCTCGGTGCCTGTGCGCTGATGGCGGCGGCGCTCCCCGCGG
>DASSML010000279.1:0-3368 GCA_035688895.1 Gemmatimonadales bacterium | reverse complement strand
GTAGCGCTCCCGGTGCGGCTCGACCTGGAAGCCCCAGGCGTCGAGCAGGTCGAGGGTCTCCCAATGGGTTCGGGCCGTCAGCGTCCCCTCGATCGGCTCCACCGAGAAGGCGAACATCCGGAGCCGCCGCTTGCGGGTCAGCGCCGGGTCGAGCATCCGGAGTCCGCCCGCGGCGGCGTTACGCGGGTTGGCGAAGAGCGGCTCGCCCTCCTCGGCACGGGACTGATTGATCCTGGTGAACCCGGCATAGGGCAGGTACACCTCGCCCCGGACCTCCATCACGCGGGGCCAGCCCTTGCCCTTGAGCGCCAGGGGGACGTCCGCGATGGTCCGTAGGTTGGCCGTGATGTTCTCGCCGATGGTGCCGTTGCCGCGCGTCGAGCCGACCGTGAGCCGGCCGGCCTCGTAGGTGAGGCTCACCGCCGCGCCGTCGATCTTGATCTCCACGGTGTAGCCCCCCCGGCGGACCTCGGGCACGATCCGGGCGTTGCGCTCCTCCCAGGCGGAGAGCTCTTCGTCGGAGAAGGCGTTGGCGAGGGAGAGCATGGGACGGCGGTGGGTGTACTTGGCGAGCGCGCTCGCGACCTCGGCGCCGACCCGCTGGGTGGGACTGTCAGGGAGCTGCAGCTCGGGGTGGGCGGTCTCCAGCGCCTGCAGCTCGCGGAACAGCCGATCGTACTCGGCGTCGGTGATCTCCGGCGCGTCGAGCACGTAATAGGCGTAATTGGCGCGCTCGATCTGCTGGCGCAACGCGGCCGCCCGTTCCGCGGCGGCCGGGCTCACCGCGCCGACGCCTCCTGGCCGAGCACCGCCTGCGCCACCCCGACCAGCCGCTCCAGCTCGGGCGATCCGGCGACCGCGAGGTCACCGTGCTCGTCCGCCGAGAGGGCGGGCGGATAGACCGCCAGCAACTGCCGCAGGAACCCGATCAGCGCCGCCTGCTCCCGCTCCCGCTGGTGCAGGTGGTCGCCTTCGCCCCGCTGCCGCTGCAGCCGCTCGAAGCGGTGGGCGTTGCGGAGCGCCTTGGCGGTCAGGTTGGCCACCACCTGGCAGAACTGCAGGTCGGCCGCGGAGAAGGCCGGGCCCTCCCGGAAGGTGCGAAGCAGGATGGCGCCGATGGGTGACCCCCGCCAGGAGATCGGGATCGCGGTGATGGACTTGACCCGCCGGGCCGCCAATGCGCCCCGGGCCGGGCTCAGCGAGGGGTCGGTGGCCGCGTCGGCGATGAAGACCGTCTCGCCGGTGGCGAAGGCCCGCTTGAGCTCGGGGTAGCGGCCCAGGTCCACGACGTAGTTCCGGATCCCGGGGTCCTCGTAGCTCGCCACCAGCCGGACGTTCCCGCCCCGCTCGGCGAGGAAGATCGAGCAGCGGTCGAGCCCGAAGGTCTCGCCCAGGCGCCGGGCCACCGACTGCACGATGTCCCCGAACTGCAGGGTGCCACCGATCTCCTGGAGGATCTCGATGACCGCCAGCAGGTGCTTGCGCTCCTGCTCCATGGCCTGGAGCCGCGCCTGCAGTCGTTCGACTTCGTCGAGTGCCAGAGCCGCCGTCATGGTCCTGTCCCGGATAGAGTGACTCCGCTCATTATAAGACTCGGCGGCCGTGGCGAAAGTCATGAAGGAAGCTGCAGGTTGAACTGTCCAACTCCTGGACTGTCACGATGGTTGACGGCCGGTCGGCCGTGGCTAGGTTGCAGCGGAGAATACCGCCTCGCACCGGAGGTTAGCGATGATGGGGGATCACGAGGACCAGGATTTCGAGCCCGAGTCCGAGAACCACGCCGGAGAGCACGCCCGGCCCGCGGGGTTCGCGGCGGGATTGGTCGTCGGCGCCCTGCTCGGCGCCACGATCGCGCTCTTGTACGCGCCCGAGCGGGGGGACCGCACCCGCAAGGCCGTGCGCCAGCGGCTCCAGCACCTGAGGGAGGAGGCGGCCGACGGCCTGGAGCGGGCCGGGAAGATCACCCGGAAGGACGTCCTTCGGCGGCAGCGTCAGCTCAGGGACAAGATCGAGAAGGCGCTCGACCGGCTCTAGCGGTCAGTGCTTGTCCGCGATGCTGGCGGCCAGTTTGGTGGCCCGCTTGCGGTAGAGGGGATCGAGCACTTCCCGGTCCGGGAGGGCCCTGATCCGCTCCAGCTCGCCCCGGGCGTCGTCCCATTGCTTGCGGTCGGCGTAGACCTCGGCCAGCTCGAGCCGGTGGTAGATCCGCCCGGGATCGAGCGCGACCGCCCGCTGCAGGTTGGCGATCGCCTCCTCCCACGACGCCTGCTTGAACACGCCGGCGCCGAGGAAGCTCCGGGCGAAGAAGCGGCTGAACCCGGAGAGCCGCATGATCTCCGCGTTCCATCGCCCCAGGATGTGGTAGGCTCCGTCGTGGCGCGGGTTGAGCTCGAGCGCCCGGAGCGCCTCGTCCCGGACCACGGCCGCGCGGCGGATCCGCTCCTTCTTGCCCTTGGTGAGTGACGCCAATCCCACCGCCGCCGCGATCGCGAAGTGGCCGTCGGCGCCGGTGGAGTCGGTCGCCACCGCGCGCCGCGCCAGTCGCTCGGCCCGGGCGTACAGCGAGTCGCGCTCCGCGCTGGGCTCGCGGTCGGGGATCTGCTGGCCCAGGTCCAGGAGCGCCATCGCGGCACGCCAGTTGGCCTCGTAGTCGGTGGAGTCGATCGCGAGGGCCGCCTGGTAGTGAGCCAGGCTGGTGCGCAGGTCGTGCGCCTGCAGTGCCGCCGTGCCCATCGCCACGTGGTCGTGAGCCGTCTGACCGGCCAGTCCTGCCGGCAGGCCGAGCCCGAGCAGGAGCGCGCACCCAAGGAGCCGTATGACCACGGAGCGGTCCGTTTCGCGAGGAGATGCCGAATGGTGATCCCCTCCCTGATCCAGCACAAGCGGGACGGTCGCGATCTCACGCCGGACAACTGGGCCCAGCTGGTATGGGCGTACACCTCCGGCAAGGTCCCCGACTACCAGATCTCGGCACTGCTGATGGCGGTGTTCTTCCGCGGGATGTCGGCGGAGGAGCTGGCGGCGCTGACCGACGCCATGATCGCCTCGGGCGACAGCATGGAGTGGGACGGGCTCGGCATGCCGGTGGTGGACAAGCACTCCACCGGTGGCGTGGGGGACAAGGTCTCGCTCCTGCTCGCGCCGATGGTGGCGAGCTGCGGGGTCGCCGTGCCCATGATGTCGGGCCGCGGGCTGGGCCACACCGGCGGCACGATCGACAAGCTGGAGTGCATTCCCGGGTTTCGAACCGGTCTCACCATCCGGGAGACCCGGGCCCAGGTCGAGCGGATCGGCTGCGCCATGATCGGGCAGACGCCCCAGATCGCGCCGGCCGACCGGAAGCTCTACGCCCTTCGGGACGTGACCGC
>DASSML010000278.1:0-3366 GCA_035688895.1 Gemmatimonadales bacterium | reverse complement strand
GCTGCAGTCGGCCAGCTTGCCGGGCAGCACGGCGTTCTCCAGACCGCTCTTCTTGCGGACCAGGTCGCGCGCTTTCCGGGCCGCCTCACGGGCCCGAGCCGCGCTCACCGCCTTCTCGATGATGTTCCGCGCGACCGGCGGGTGCTCCTCGAGGTAGTTGCCGAGCTGCTCGTTCACCACCGTCTTCACGATCCCCTCGACCTCGCTGTTGCCCAGCTTGGTCTTGGTCTGCCCCTCGAACTGCGGCTCCCGCACCTTCACGTGCAGCACGCAGGTGAGCCCCTCGCGGATGTCCTCGCCGGAGAGGGTGAACCCCTCCTTCTTGAGGAAGTCGCGCCGCTTGGCCACGTCGTTGATGGTCCGGGTCAGCGCGCTCTTGAAGCCGGTGAGGTGGGTGCCGCCCTCGTGGGTGTTGATGTTGTTCACGAAGGTGAAGGTGTTCTCGTTGTACCCGTCCTCGTACTGCAGCGCCAGGTCCACCTCGACGTCGTCCTTGGTGGCGCTGAACGCGATCGGCTTGGCGTGCAGGGGCTTCTTGTTCCGGTTGAGCCACTGTACGAACTCGACCAGGCCGCCCTTGGCGAAGAAGGTCTCCTGCTTCTTCTGGTCCTCGCGCTCGTCCTTGATCGTGATCGAGATGCCCTTGTTCAGGAACGCGAGCTGGCGCAGCCGGTCGGCCAGGGTGGAATAGTGGAACTCCAGCACCGTGAAGATCTCGGGATCCGGCTTGAACCGTATGGTGGTACCGGTGCCGCGGGCCTTGCCCAGCACTTCGAGCTTCTTGACCGTCTTGCCCCGGACGAACGCCATGCGGTGGCGGTTCCCGTCCCGGTCCACGACCGCTTCCAGCCGCTCGGAGAGGGCGTTCACGACCGAGACGCCGACGCCGTGGAGGCCGCCCGACACCTTATAGGTGTTCTTGTCGAACTTGCCGCCGGCGTGGAGTACCGTGAGGGCGAGCTCGACCGCCGGGATCTTCTCGGTGGGATGGACGTCCACCGGGATCCCTCGTCCGTTGTCCTGCACGGTGATCGAGTTGTCCGCGTGGATGGTCACGTTGACCGTGTCGCAGTGACCGGCCAGCGCCTCGTCGATCGAGTTGTCCACCACCTCGTACACCAGGTGGTGCAACCCGTTCTCGCTGGTAGACCCGATGTACATCCCGGGGCGCTTGCGCACCGCCTCGAGTCCCTTGAGGACCTGGATCGAATCGGCCTTGTACTCCGCGGTGCCCTCGATCAGGGCGGCGTCATTCTTCGGCATGCGTCTCCTTCAGTGGACTGGCCTCGGCCTTCACTTTTCACCCTTCGCTCCACCCACCATCCCCGGCACCCACCGGATCTCCTTCACCCGCCCCTGACGCCCGGCATTGAGCCGGGCCAGAATCCGAGGCGTCATCAGACTCAGCTCGTTGGCCCAGGCGGCGGTGGCCACCCGGACCCGCAGCACCCCGTCCGGGGTGACCGACTCGGGTGCGGTGACCGCGGCGATCTGCGGCCCCACCAGCTCGGCCCACGCCTCGATGATGCCCGCCTGCTGCAGCCGCTTGGAGAAGCCGGACTGCCGGAGGTAGCTGGCCAGCGCGTCGGCCAGCGAGGTCGGCTTTCGCGGCCCGCTCACGCGCGGCTCACCCGGCCCTCCGCCATCCGCCACACCTCGAGCTCGAGGCCCGGCGGCAGCTCATCGGGGCGCGGCGCGGTCAGGAACACCTGGCGTTCCGCCCCGCCGAGGAGCCGGACCGCCAGCCGCCGCTGCCGCTCGCGGTCGAGCTCGGCGAAGACGTCGTCGAGCAGGAGGGCGGGCTCGGTGCCTCGCGCCTCGCGCAGGGTCTCGATCTCGATCAGCTTGAGCGCTACCGCGGCGCTCCGGAGCTGCCCCGTACTGCCGTACTCTCTGAGCAGCCGCCCGCCGATTCGGAGCGTCAGGTCGTCGCGATGGGGGCCCACGGTCGTCATGCCTCGTGTGCGGTCGGCCTCGCGCGCGTCGTGCAGCGCCGGCTCCCATGCGCTCGGGTCGCCCAGCTCCGCGGCACCACGGTAGGCCAGAGAGGCCCGCTCGAGCTCCCCCAGGCACTCGAACTCGGCGGCGAACCGCTCGGCCGCCGGCCCGGCCCAGGCGCAGCGTGCGGTGACCACCGCGGCGCCCGCTTCGGTCAGCGGCCGGTCGAACGCCCAAGCCAACTCGGGCCGCCCCTGCCTGAGGGCGCTGTTGCGCTGGGCCAGCGCGGCGCGGTACCGGCTCAATGCGCGCAGGTAGGCGGGGTCGGACAGCGAGAGCAGCCGGTCGAGGTAGTGCCGCCGCTCGGGCGCCGCCCCCGAGGCCAGCCCCAGGTCGGCCGGTAGAAAGACCACCGCCAGCCAATGCCCGACCGCTCCGGAGACTCGCTCCGACTCGACCTCGTCCACCGCGATCCGCTTGCGGCGTCCGGCCGCCTGCCAGGTGGCGGTGACCACCGCGTCCGCGCCATCCACACCGTCGACCGCAGCTTCCACGTGGAAGCCTGGTCCCCCGAACGTCGCGACTGCCTGGTCCTGCGATCCCCGGAAGGACCGGAACACGACCGGGTAATAGACCGCCTCGAGGAAGTTGCTCTTGCCCTGTGCGTTCGCCCCGAGGAGCGCCACTCCTCTCGCGGGTAGCTCGTGACGGGCCTCGGCGAGATTGCGGAACCCGCGGGCGACGAGGTGCCGGAGCCGCACTACTCGATCGTGATTTTACGGATGGCCCGTTGGCCACGGTTGCCCGCTAGATCCACCCCGAATACCTGTACTGTGACCACCACGCCCCGGTTGCCCGTCGTGGTGATCGGGATGCCCACCAGCACGGTGTCCAGTCCGTTGCCCTGCAGGGGGAGGAGTTCGTGATCGGCTCCCTCCAGATCCACGTAGACCGTGTCCACCCCGCCCGCGTCCGTGACCGTAGCCCCGACCAGAAACTCGGGTCCCTCGGCCACTACCGTGTCCTGCCCGGGGTCGTCGATAAGAGCGACCGGCGGGGTCTTATCCTCGGGGCCGCCAGGCCCTTCGAAGGTCAGCCGGTCCCGCTCGCCGCACCCGCTGATCAGCGCGACGGCGAGCCAGACGGACCACTGGTTTGGCATCGCGGAAAAATAGCCGGGTAGGGGAGGAAAGTGCAGTCCCGGCAAGCACCTAGATTGCCGTAGCGGGGTCTGCTCGCGGCCTCCTTAGGCCCCCGTAAATTGGGGCGCTCGCTTGGCCAGAAACGCCGCCGTTCCCTCCCGCATGTCCGCCGTCCCGGACAGGAGGCCAAAGAGGTTCGCTTCCAGCAGCAACGCCTCGTCGAGACCCAGGTCGAGTCCGGTGTCCACGGCCTCGAGGCAGGCCCGAATGGCGAGCGGTCCGTTGC
>DASSML010000277.1:0-3224 GCA_035688895.1 Gemmatimonadales bacterium | reverse complement strand
GGCCACTCGCTGGGCAGGTCGCAGGCCGGGCAATGAAAGCGGCCCTGCAGCGCCGCGCCCAGCGCGGAATCGAGGGCCATTCCCAGGAAACCTACTAGCGCCGCGATCGGGAAGAGGACCGGCTGTCCGCCGCCGGCCGCTCCGGCCCCGGCCACCAGCGCGGCGCCGATCAGGGCGGCGCCCGATCCGAGCGCGGTCACTCCGCCGCTGGTTCCCGGCGGCACCGCTCGTCCCGTGAGCAGATGCCGCGGCGGGATCGGGCTCCGGCGGCCCAGCGAGGTGGCCCAGGTGTCCGCGGCCGCGGCGGCCAGGCTTCCGGTCACCATCCAAAGTGCGAGCTCCGGGCGGACGAAGCCCAGCAGGGCGGCGAGCGCGGCGGCGCCGCCGTTGGCGAGCACCTGCGCGGCGTCGCGGCGGCTGCCCTTGGCGTCGAGGCGGCGATCGGCTGGATCGAGCCGGGAGACGAGACTGCTGGAAATGAAGAAGGCGAGGAGGGCGGCGGCGCCGGGCCAACCGGCGCCCGTGAGAATGACCGTGCCGACCACCCAGGCGGCGATGGCGCCTCCGCCGGTGAGGGTCCGGAGACCCCAGGCGAGCGCCGCGACGGCCGCCGCCACGAGGGCGGCCGTCGTCCCGGGCGGATTCAGTCCCGCTCCGCCTCGACCTGCAGGAGGGCGACGATCCGGGCCCGGAGCGTGCCGGGGCAGCGCTGGCGCCCGCAGCTCTCCAGCAGGCGGAGGTAGTTCTCCTCGAACCGGGCACTGTTGAAGCAGGGCTTGCAGCGATCGAGGTGGGCCCGGATCTCCTCGGCGAGCTCCGGCGTCATTTCCCGCTTGAGGTAGTCGTGCAGCTGCTCGGTGGCCTTCCGGCAGTCGATCCGATCACTCATCGCGGGACTCCCGGGGCTTGATGTAGCCCATCTCGACGGCGTAGGCGTAGAGCCGGGCCTGGAGGAGCCGGCGGGCGCGGAAGAGGCGCGATTTCACGGTGCCCAGCGGCAGCTCCAGGGTTTCGGCGATCTCGGCATAGCTCATTCCTTCGACGTCGCTCAGCACCAGCACCTCGCGGAACTCCGGCGGGAGCGCGTCCACCGCCTCGAGGACCTTCTCGTCCACGATCCGGGAGAAGAAGGTGCCCTCGGGGTCGATCTCCTCCACCGCCCGAAAGAGCGCGTGGGGCTCGACCGCCTCGAGATCCATGGCGATGGGCTCGATTTTCCGCCGCCGGTAGTCGTTGATGAAGGTGTTGCGCAGGATGGTGAGCAACCATCCTTTCGCGTTGGTCCCCGGCCGATACTGCCGCCAGCTGCGGTACGCCTTCAGCATGGTGTCCTGCACCAGGTCTTCCGCCTGGGTGGGGTCCGCGGTCAGACGGAGGGCCACCCGGTAGAGCGCGTCGAGGTGCGGGAGCGCCTCGGCGTCGAAGGAGCGGACGGCGGCAGAAGGTTCGGCCATGAGGGAATATAAGGCCCCTTGGCCGGGCTTCCCGCCCTCGGCTAACTTCCGCCCGGCCACCGTGTCCACCTCGACCGCCGTCCCCGCCCTCATTCCACTCAGCCTGCTCGAGGCCATCCGCAATCTCGACACCCCGGTCGAGGACGGCCTGGAGGAACTGGCCGAAGAGATGGTCGTCCGGCGACTGGGCCTGAGCCCGACGGTGGCGGCGCAGATCCAGCGCTACCGCACTGCCGCCGAGCGCGACGGCGCGGTCGAGCTCGATGAGGCGGTCTCGGTGCTCCGGCTGGTGGGACGGCGGCCCGACGCCGGGCTGGTCTTCGCCGACGCCGGCCGGCGGGCGGCGCGCTATGCCACCCGCGCGCAGCGGCCGGCGTGGACCATGGCCCGCTCGCCGACCGGCGGGATCAGCCTGCGCCTGGCGCAGCGCGCGGTGGCGCGGGTGGCGCGGCGCACCTTCGAAGGCACCCTCCGCAGCGGACCCGACGGCAGCGAATTCATGATGGACCAGCCGCTCTCGATCGTGGCCCTGCCCGACGGCTCCGCCTGCGCCTTCTACGGCGCCGCCTTCAACGAGCTGCTCCGCCGCCTCGCCGACTTCGAGGGCGCCATGCTGCACCTGCGCTGCCGGTCCCGGGGCGACGCGGTCTGCGCCTGGCACACGGCGGCGGCCGAGGTCTACGAGTGATCCCCTCCGGCCCCGAGCTGCGCGAGGCCCTGGCCGAGGCGGGGGCAGATGCCTGGCTCATCTTCGAGTTCCACGGCCTCAACCCGGTCGCCCGCCGGCTGCTCCCGCTCAGCGGACTCAACACCCGTCGCCTGTTCGTGCTGCTGCCCGCGGAGGGCGAGCCGGTCGCGGTGGCGCATCGGATCGAGCTGCACCCGCTGACCGGATTTCCGGGGCGGGTGCTGCCCTACTCCAGGTGGGAGGAGCTGCACGCGGCGCTGGGGACGATCGTGGCCGGACGCCGCCTGGCGATGGAGATCTCGCCGGAAGACGCCGTGCCGTACCAGGACCGAGTCCCCTCCGGGGTGGTCGAGCTCATCCGCCGGCTGGGCGGCACGGTGGTGCCCTCCGGCGCCCTGGTGAGCCGCTTCGCCTCCCGCTGGACCAGCGCCGAGGCCGAGGACCACCGCCAGGCCGCCGAGATCCTGGCGGCGGTGGCGCGGGAGGAGCTCGCGCGAGCGGTGGGCGAGGCCGGGAGCGGGTTGAGGGAGACTGAGGTGCAGCGGCGGGTGATCTCGGGCGCGACGGCTCGCGGGCTCGTCTTCGACACCCCGCCCATCGTCGGCTTCGGGCCCAACAGCGCGAACCCGCACTACGAGCCTCAGCCGGGCCAGGACGCCGCGCTGGAGCCGGACCAGGTGGTGCTGCTGGATCTCTGGGCGGGTCGGCGACTGGACACGGTATTCGCGGACCAGACCTGGATGGGTTTCGCGGGCAAGCGGCCGCCGGCCCGGGTGACCCAGGTGTGGGAGACGGTGCGCCGGGCGCGCGACGCCGCGATCGCCACGGTGCAGGAGGCGGCCCGGGCCGGCCGGCCGATCGCGGGGTTCGAGGCCGACCGCGCCGCCCGCGGCGTGATCGAGGCGGCCGGGTTCGGCGCCGCGTTCGTGCACCGAACGGGGCACTCGATCGATCGCGACCTCCACGGCTCGGGCCCGCACCTGGACGACTACGAGACGCACGACGATCGGCTGCTGCTGCCCGGGGTGGGTTTTTCGGTGGAGCCGGGGATCTATCTGGCCGGTGAGTTCGGGGTGCGGAGC
>DASSML010000276.1:0-18570 GCA_035688895.1 Gemmatimonadales bacterium | reverse complement strand
CTCGCTGGTCGGCAAGGCGAAGAGGCCGACGGGGACGCCACCGGCGAACGACGTGGCCAGCTGGGGCGCGTCGGGAGTCGCCATGGTGAGGCCGCCGTCATCTCCGGCCACGGGCACTTGATCAACGGGATCGGGGGTCGTGCTACCATCGGGGTTCAGCGAATCATCACAGGCGGCGAGACCGAGCAGGAGGGCAACGGCGCCGAGGGCTCGAAAGCGGGCGATGCGACGGGACAACTTGAAGCTGTGGGGCATATGCGGGCTGTTTCCTCTCTCCGAAAAAAACTGGATTGGGAGTGACACACTCGGTGCGGCAGGCGAGGGGCCTTCGCTCGGCACGGCCAAAGCGGCGGCTCTTCGTGTGTGGTCCTGACGCGGGGATCAAGGCAGGATCTCTGCCTCAAAGCCCTAAGATTGTGTTTTGTGAGGTCCGGGTCCGCTGAGACTACGGAAGTAGTCGTGCAGAGCGCGAAGGAATGAGCACCGACCTGGCGTCATCTCGTTGTCGTGATTGCTCGCGCCGGGTAAGAGGATGGTGATCCCGGTCACATTTGTCAAGGCCCGAATTGCCTAGGTGGTGGCAAATCATTGCCCCCGTTAACATTCGGCTCGCAAGACTCCAGTTCTGCGACACCCCCAGGAGCGCGCATGAGCCCGGAAATTCGAGAGTCCGGCGGGACGGCACCACGCCTCCCGTCGCCCGAGAAGACCGCGCTGGTGCTCATTGGTGGCCTCACCCTGCTCGCGCTCGTCCTCCGCCTCTGGCACCTCGGGGCCTGGAATTTCCAGGCGACCGAGATGTTCACTTACCGGGACTCGCAGCGCCCGCAGTTCGGCAACCCGCGGCCGCTCGGCTACCTCCTGAACTACTTCGTGGTCCGCCCATTCATCCCTCTGGACGAGTTCGGACTCCGCCTCATCCCGGCCCTCGCGGGAACGCTGGCCATTCCGGCGATTTTCTTCCTCGGCCGCCGGCTGGTCGGATCGCGCGCTGCGTTGTTCGCCGCCTTGCTGGTGACGCTCAACCCCACCCAGATCCTCTACTCCCAGCTGGCCCGCTACTGGTCGCTGGTGTTCCTCTTCACCATCATCGCCCCGATCGCGGTGTACCTCGGTGTGCGCGAGCGGAACGGTCGGATGTTCGCCCTCGGCGTGGTCGCGACCATCCTGGCGGGACTGTCCCATCCCGTCGGGGCCATCGTCCTCGGGGGCCCTGCCCTGCTCCTTCTGGCCGGCGTGCGGCGGGAACAGCTGGTGGCGTGGTGGGCCCGTCCCGCAGTGAAGGTCGGCGCGGTGGCAGTGGTAGCGCTGTTGGCAGTGGCCTTGTTCCGCTTCGTCCCGATGTTGCAAGGGTGGATCAGGATGCACGACCGGATGCCGGGGTACGGTCAGTTCCTGCTCCGGCCCCAGGCCCCACCCGGCGTCAAGCAGATCATGCGGCTCCTCGCACTCACGGACAGCCTCACCGTTCCCGTGATGCTGGCGGCGCTGGTGGGGGTGTATCTGGTCTGGCGTGCCGGGCGCGAGCGTCACGCGGCGCTGTTCCTGGCCAGCGCCGCGGGGTTCCACGTCGCGTTCCTGCTCCTGGTGTCGCTGCGCACCTCGGTCTCCCTCTACTACTTCCTGCCTGCGGCGCCGGCCTTCTTCCTGGGTGCGGGGCTCTTCCTCGACTGGCTCTGCCGGGTGGACTGGCAGGCGCGTCCCGCGTGGCTGGTCCCGGCGACGGTGACGCTCATGATCGTGGCCGCCGGCCTGCCGACGGTGATCTCCGATTACCGCGACGGCCGCCGCTTCGATTTTCGAGGCGCGGCCCAGTGGCTCACCGAGGAGATGAAGCCGGGGGACGTGGTGTTCTCGGACCAGCCGATGGTGCTGCAGCACTACCTGCCGCGGACCAAGGTGCTGCACCTGCAGGAGAACCCGGCGCCGCTGGCCGACTCTCTGCGCAGTCTCGAGGCCGGCAACCGGTCGAGTCTCTGGCTGGTGGCGCCGGCGGCGTCGCACGCGTTCCGAGCCACGCTCAAGGAGGGCGGGCTCCGGAATTGGATCTACAGCAGTTGTCAGCTGGGGAACACTCTCGGACGGGGACGGATCGATCTGCGGCAGGAATACCTTCAGGTGTACCGCTGCCCGCCGATGCGATCGGCTGGCTCGTAGCTCACGCCGCGGCCGCGGCGCCCCCGGACTTCCGCCGAAGCACCTCGCGGTAGGCTGACTCGTACCGGTCCACCACCCGGGCGAGGCCGTAGTGTTGCCGGACGTGGTCGTGGCCACGGCTACCCATCGTCTGGCGGTCGCCCTCCGGCAGGGCCATCAGCCGGAGCATCGCCGCGCCGAGGGACTGGTCGTCCCCGGGCGGCGTCAGGAAGCCGGTCGCCCCGTCCAGCACCACCTCCTGGTTGCCGCCGACCCGGGTCGCGACGATCGGAAGTCCCGCCGCGGCGGCCTCGAGCAGCACCATCGGCATGCCTTCCCAGGCCGAGGACATGACGTAGCCGTCGGCGACCGTCATGAACTCCGGAACGTCCTCGCGCGTCCCCACGAACCGGACCTTGCCTTCCAGGCCGAGACTCCGGGCGAGCGCCTCCGTCTCGGACTGGAGTGATCCGCGCCCCACCAGCAGCAGCACCGCGTCGGGCCGCTCGGCGTGCACCCGGGCGAAGGCGCGGAGCATGTTGGGGTAGTCCTTGGCCGTTTCGAAACGGCCCACCGCCAGCCAGGCGAACTCGGTGCCGAGGCCGAGGCTCTGCCGCAGGCGCTCGCGCGTTCCGCCGGGCACGCCGCGGTACCGTTCGGTGTCCACGCCGTTGGGAACGACCTCGAGCAGCTCGGGCGGCACGATGCGGTCCCGGATGAAGCGGTCCGCGGCCGCCTGGCTGATGATGGTGATGTGGTCCACCAACCGATTGGTGAGCCGATAGCCCAGCATCCTGAGGCGTCCGCCCTCGTAGATGTTGTGGATGGTCGAGACCACGGCGGGGATGGGCGCGAACAACCGGACCGCGCGGGCCATCAAGTTGGCGTGCAGCATGTGGCTGTGCAGCACGGCCGGCCGCCATTCACGTGCCAGACGGACCAGCCGCGCCAGGCCGCGGGGATCGGGAACGCCCCGGCGCATCTCGAGCGACTCGGTCCAGAGCCCGGCCGCCCGCGCGCGGGCTCCCATCTCGCCGAGCGGCGTGAGGGAAATGATGCGGACCTCGTGGCCACGCTCCCGCAGTCCCAGCGCGGCGTTCAGCAGCTGCTGGTCCGCGCCTCCCATCCCCATGCTGGTGGAGAGCAGGAGGATCCTCACTGATCCTGCTCCCGCGACCTCCCCGCCCCGCGCCGCAGCACCCGTTTCCACCCGGGAGGCACGTACGCGTAGACGTGGCGCCCCAGCGAGTAGACGTACATCCACCGGGGGAGACCGAGCTCGCGAATGCTCTGGGCCTGCACCCGGGCGAGATCGCGCTGCCGCTCCACGTAGCGGTGACGCCGGTGGAACCAGCTGGTCTCGTGGACGAAGTGCTCGCCCACGACCTCCGGCACGTTCGCGAGCTGCCAGCCCAGCTTGGCCACCCGCAGATAGAACCGGAGATCGATGAGGTTCTCGACCAGGGGATAGCCGCCCGCCTCCTCCCAGGCCTTCCGCCGGAAGGTCGCCACCGTGTGCGCGATGGGCACGTAGCGCGCCATGGCCGCGAAGAGCGCGGGGTGATCGGTGGGCGGCATGCGTACGTAGCGCTCGCCTCGACGCTCATCCACCAGCAGGTAGGCGCCGCCCACGATCCCCACCTTGGGCTGGGCATCCAGCAGCGCCACCTGGAGCCGGAGGCGGTCGGGGTAGCTCCGGTCGTCGAAGTCCTGCCGCGCGACGTACTCGCCCCGCGCCTGCTCCACACCGTAGTTGTACGCCTTCGCCGCGCCCAGGCGTCCCGGGGCGAAGACCCGGACTCGGGGGTCCTGGCGGGCCAACTCCTGCAGCAGCGGGAGAGTCCGATCGGTGGAGCCGTCGTCGACCAGGACGACCTCGAAGTCGTCGAAAGTCTGCGCCAGAATGCCGGGGATCGCGCGGTCGAAGTACGGCTCGCCGTTGTAGACGGTCGCCACCACGCTCACGCGCGGTTTCACGTCGCGTCGTCCCCGGGCGGCGTGGCGACGGGGGACGCCGGCCGGCGGGTGATCGGCCGACCGAGCAGCGGGCCCGCAGGGACCGCGACGGCCTGGCCCGTGCCGGGCACCGTCCGGAGCGCGGCCGACAGGCCTACCAGGATCGCGAGCACCACCCAAACCGACTTGCGGTCCTCCCAGGTGAGCGGGCTCATCGCCACGATGACGGTGGCCAGGAGCACGAGACCGAATCGTCGCTCCAGCAGGGGAAGTCGTCGCACCGCCCGGTAGGCGGCGAGGAACATCAACAGGTAGAAGATCAGACCGATCAATCCCTCCTCCACCAGGACGGAGATGAAGGAATTGTGGGCCACCTGGGCGCCCGACCCGAGCGTCGGGGTGATGGCGCGGATGAAGCCCCCCGTGCCGTAGCCGATGAGCGGCGCCTGGGTAAAGGCAATCATGCCCGCTTTCCAGAGCCGGAAGCGCCCGCCGATGCTGAGATCCTCGACTTCGGTGGAGGTGGTGGCCAGACGCTGGACCAGCTTCTCCGGAACGTAGGCCACCGCCAGCGCGCCGGAGAGGAAGATGAGGGAGATCGTCATGACCAGCCGTTCGGGTGTGAGCCGGGTCATCGTGAACGGCACGATGGTGAGCGCGACCATCCCGCACAGCAGGCCGCCACGCGAGCCGGTGAGCCCGAGGGCGAGCACCCCGACCGGGAGGTAGCCCCGGCAGATCCACTTCAGGATCGGCTTGCGGTACACCTGCGCCAGATACCAGGCCATCGGCAGCGCGAGCGCCATCGTCATCGCGAGGTCGTTCGGATCCACGTTGCCGGCGGCGAAGCGCCGGAGCGAGCCGCCGGTCTGCCGGTACAGCAGCATGGTCTGGAACGCGGCCAGGTAGCAGCCCATGACGTAGGCGAAGAGCAGGCTGAGCAGCCGCCCCTTGGTGCGCGCCACCTCCCAGATCATCACCAGCACCAGGAAGAGCTGGGGAAAGGTCCAATACTTCTGCGGCAGCTTGTCGCTGCTATGCAGGAACAGGAGCTCCGCCCCGGCGACCAGCACGAAGACCAGCGCCGCGATCTGCAGGCCCTGCCACCGCCGGAGCCGCCCGGAGAACAGCACCGCGAAGAGGGTGCAGCCGAGGGCGAGCACGCCGGCCGCCCGGCTTGCGACCGAGACTCCGCTGATCCGGATGACCCCTTCCCAAGGGATCACGAAGCAGAAGAGCCAAATCGAGGCGAACGCGATGGTCGTCATTCAGGCGGTCTCGATCAATCGGAGATAGTGGTCCACGGCGGCGTCCAGCGTGAACTCGCGCAGCGCATCGGCCGGGCGGGACGGGCCGCTTCCGTCGAGGGCGCGCTCCATCGCGTCGGCGAGCGCCGGCGCGTCGCCCACCGGGACCAGGGCGCCCAGGCGGCCGTCCTGGAGGATCTCCCGCGGTCCGCTGGGACAGTCGGTGGACACGACGTTCGCGCCGGCCGCCATCGCCTCGATGAGGACCGTCGGCAGCCCTTCCCAGGCCGAGGAAAGCACGAACAGCGCCGCGCGCGCCATGTAAGCCGGCGCGTTGTCGCGAAAACCGGGCAGGGCCACGTCGCCGCCGACACCCAGCTCGGCGATCAGCGCCTCGAGGCCCGCCCGGTCCTCTCCTTCCCCAAGGATAATGAGTCGCGCCCAGCGCCGACGCCGCAGCTCGGCGAACGCGCGGACCAGGGTGAAAAAATCCTTCTGTCGGGTGAGCCGGCCGACTCCCAGAATGACGGGCGGCTGCCCCGGTGCGTACCACGGATGGTCGGGCGCGCCGCCGGCCTGCGCCAGGATGGTCGGCGTGATCACCGGGTTGTAGATCACTTCGACCCGCTCCCGCGGCACGCCCGTGGTTCGCGCCAGATCATCGGCCGCGCCGCGCGACACCGCGACGATCCAGTCGGCCCAGGGATAGAAGGTGCGCAGCAGCCGCTGCTCCAGGCCCCAGTCGGAGCCGGTGGATTCCGACATCGTGTTGTGCACCGTGACCATCACCGGAGTGGAGCGGCCGGCGAGCCGCGACGCCCAGAGCGCCAGCATGTTGGCGTGGCTCATGGACGAGATCAGCACCCGGGGCCGCTCGCGGCGGAGATAGCCGACGAGCGGCACGAACCCGCCGATCAGTCGGCGCCCGCCCAGATCCACCACCCGCACCTCGGGAGGGATGTGGTCGAGGAAGACCCCGTCGGCCATCGCGAGCGCGAGATCCACCGGCTCGCCGCGCCGGACCATCCCCTGAATCAGATTGACGATGACCCGCTGCGCGCCCCCGCCTCGAACGGATGGTAGAAAGAAGGCGATCCGCCCACGGCTCACGACGCCCCCCCGGGCGCGAAGCGCTTCCGAAGCGCGGGAAGAAGGCCGAGCAGCATGTCCCGCGCGCGGACGCCGTCGTGGCCGAGCGCGAGCACCGGCGCCACCCTGGCGGCGACCGCTCCCGAGCCGACCGCCGCGAGCACCCCCGCGGCGAGGCCGACGATTGGCGGCACACCGGTCTGCCGCAGGGCGAGCACCGCCGCCAGGGTCGCCGTGCCCATCACCAGGGTCAGCCGGACCGCCGGGAGCTGGACCTGGAAGAAGCGCCCCCAGGACACCTGGGTGATCTCCAGGCTCAGCTGCGACATCGAGAGGTAGTTGATGAAGAACGCGATCAGCACGCCGGTCGCGACCCCGACCACGCCGTGGGTCTGTCCCACCAGGGCGCCGGAGAAGACCAGCAGGGCGAACAGGCCCTGGCGCCAGGCTCGGCGATACACCTTGCCGGTGGCCCGGGAGAGCGAGTCGCTCATCCGGTAGCAGACCCGGAACATCATCCCCAGCGCCAGCACCTGGAACGGCGCCACCAGCCCGGCCCAGCGGCTGCCGAAGGCCACCGCCACGAGCTCGGGCGCGACGATCGCCGCGACCACCCCGACCGGGAGGGTCACCAGCGCGAGCAGCGCAGTGCCCTGCAGGAACGCCGCGGCCAACCGGCGCGGATCGTCCTGGACCTTCGCCATGGTGGGGAACAGGACCTTGTCCAGCACGTCGCCGAGCAGCCCGGTGGGGACGGACATGAGCTGATAGGCCCGGCTGTATTCGCCCAGCCGCACCGCGCCGAGCCAGCGACCCACGACGAGATTGTCGACCTGGTTGGCCAGGATGACCCCAACGCGCGACATGCTCTGCCCGACGCCGTAGTCCATCAGCTCGACGAAGCTGCGCCAGGTGGGACGGGCCGGCAGCAAGGTGGGCGAGAGGCGCATCAGGATGACGGTCCGGATCGCCACCTGGGATACCTGGGCCAGGACCAGCGCCCAGACGCCATAGCCGAGCAGGGCCAGACCGACGCCGATCAC
This sequence comes from Gemmatimonadales bacterium, assembly GCA_035688895.1. Taxonomy (GTDB): domain Bacteria; phylum Gemmatimonadota; class Gemmatimonadetes; order Gemmatimonadales; family GWC2-71-9; genus CAVVWJ01. Next base: position 11,099 of record DASSML010000276.1, on the reverse strand, counting down.
CCCGTAGCCGACCCCGTAGGCGACCACATCGCGGTTGGCCAGCGCCCGGAAGCGGAGATCACGCTGGAGCAGGCTCTCGGGCACCGTCGCGAGTCCGACGATGGGAAACACGAACGCCAGGCCCCGCACCACCGGCGTGAGGTGCTCCATCCGGAAGAACTGGGCGATGAGCGGCGCGCCCAGCCAGATGATCGCCGCCACCAGCAGCCCGAGCGCGATCGAGGCGTAGAAGGCGCTGCTGACGTGGCGAGGCTGAAGGTCGGGGCGCTGGATCAGCGCCGGGCCGAGACCGAGCTGAGAGAAGTTGAGCGAGAACGCGATGACGACGAGCGCGGCGCTCACCAGGCCGAAGTCGGCCGGCGTGAGCAGCCGGGTGAGCACCACCAGCACCAGGACCTTGAGCAGCGCCGTCGCCCCGCTGCCCCAGGCCACCCACGCCATGTTGCCGACGGCCTGGCGGGTCAGGCTGCGGTCGCGCCGGGTCACGGATGCTCCTTGCGCGTCGGCACGCTAGCGGGCGATCGGCTCCGGCGCCGGCCTCGTGCGCGGCTCGGGCCGGTATCCCGCGCGCCGGAGGTCGTCGGCGAGCAGCTCGTCCAGCAGATCCTGCTGAGCGGGGGTCAGGTCGTCGCGCCAGCGATCCCGCATGCTGCGGATCGAGGCGCGCTCGACCTCGCGCTCGAACGCCGGCGCGGACGGCAGCTCGGCGAACTCGAGCACCCGTCGGAACGTCTCCATCGGCTGCTCACAGAAAGTCTCATAGCGGATCTCCATGAAGCGGCCCGGATCGAGCTGGCGCCGGGCCGCTTCGATCGCGCGCATCTGGATCCGCCACTCGAGGCCCGCGAGCGCCACGAAGGAGCGGTCGTAGGCCTCCCAGGTGGCCTGGTCCTCGGGCGAGAGCAGCCCGGCGCGCCACCCTTGCGGGCCGTACCAGCCGCGCCAGAAATCGACGTGGAGCAGCGAGCTGGCCACCGACCGCCCATCCCGCAGGATGTGCACGAACTTTGCATCGCCGAAGATCTCGTCGAGAAAGCCGATGCGGGGCCATCCGGTGATCTTGACCATCAGGCGGTCGCGCTGGTCCGTGAGCATCGTGCCGAATGCAGCAAGCAGCTGCTTCTTCATCCGCGGCGTGACGTCGCCGCGCACCAGGTCTCGGCAGGGCTCCGAGAAGCAGCCGCTGGAGTAGTGATCCCAGAAGCGATATTGCTCGTTGGCCCGAATCCACTGGCCCAGCAGGCGCCGCATCGTGACCGAACCCATGAGGGCCACGGCCCGGCGGTTCCAGGCGGGCCGGCCAGGGAACTGGTAGGCGAATCCGGACAGCCACATCAGCCGGGGATGGGTAGCCAGCAGGCGATGAAAGACGGTCGAGCCGCAGCGGCCGGTGCCGACCAGAATGATGGGTTTGGTGATCGGTTTCATCGGGGGCGGGGCGACGCTCCACAGGATCGGGATAGGGCGCAAGTTTGCGCCGAATCAGCACGAAGCATGCCGTAAGGTGACGGCTTGACAGCCACTTGGGGCCCGAGCAATCTACCACGTCCCCGGGCTGGCTGGACCCGAGCCGGGCCTCGACCCGGCGGCGACGCAGAGCACCTGTGGCGATCGCGCCACATACCGAGCCCAGGAGGATAGTGAGTGGAGGTCAAGCCCAACTTCTTCATCGTTGGCGCTCCCAAGTGCGGCACGACCGCACTGTACCGCTACCTTCGGCTTCACCCCAACATCTACATGCCGGCGAAGAAGGAGCCTCACTTCTTCGCGCGCGACCTGGGGACCTACCCGGCGATCAAGACGATGGAGGACTACGCCGCGCTCTTCCAGGGCGCGGAGCCGAGGCATCGCCGGGTCGGCGAGGCGTCGGTCTACTACCTCCGGTCCGGCGTGGCGGTCCCCAACATCCTCGAGTTCAACCCCGAGGCGCGGATCATCGCGATGTTCCGCAACCCCGTGGACATGGTGCACTCGTTTCACTCCCAGCTGCTCTACTGGTCCGAGGAGGTCGTCACCGATTTCGAGACCGCCTGGCGGCTGCAGGAGGCCCGCAGCCGCGGCGTGGATGTGCCCCCCGGATCGCGGGGCCCGTTCCTCCTCCAGTACGCCGAGATGGCGCGGTTCGGGAGCCAGGTGGAGCGACTCCTCTCGGTCGCGCCCGCCGAGCAGGTCAAGCTGATCCTGTACGATGATTTCGCGGCCTCGCCTCGGCAGGTCTACAGCGAGGTCGTCGAGTTCCTCCAGCTGCCGCCCGACGGTCGCACGGAGTTTCCCCGGATCAATGACAACAAGCGTGCGCGGGTGGCGTGGCTCCGGAACCTGATCCGGAAGCCGCCACCCGCGCTGCGGGAGGCGTATCGCGGGGTGAAGGCGCGGGTGGGACGGAAACGGCTCGACGCGATCCGACAGGGTGTGATCGAGCGCCTCACCGTGAAGGAGCGGCGGGAGCCGCTGTCGCCGGAACTCCGGGCTGAGCTGGTGGAGGTGTTCCGGGATGAAGTCGCGCTGCTCGGCCGCCTGATGGGCCGTGATCTGGCGCATTGGCGGTAGCGGTGCTCCGCCCGGAAACCCTAGAGCCAGTGAGTCAGACTGCGGCCGATCAGATCTCCGGTGCGCTGGATATCGTCCCGGAAGACGCGCGCGGTGAGCTCGCGCCTCAGCTCGGGCGGGAGTGGCGGCGCCTTCTGCAGGTTGCGCGCGCGCATCCGGCGGACCCAGTTGGCCGCCTTGCCCGGCAGGAGCGGCTTGACGAGGGAGCCCACGGCGCGATTGGTCATCAGCCGCTCGAGCAGGCGGCTCGCCGGCAACCCTCCGATCGCGTGGGGCGTCTCGAAGTCGGGAGCGAACGCGGGATCCACCCCGACGAAGCGGTAGACGTCCTGCACCATCCCGAGGGCGTTGCGCTTGAGGTCGTCGAACAGCGCCACGTGGATCTGGGCGCGGGGAAAGGCGGCGTAGTACCGCTCGAGCTGCCCGTGGTACCGGCTCACCTGCATCCACCGCGAATCGGACGCCGCCCACGGCGCGGCGGCGCTCAGATCGCGGGTCGGATCGAGGCGAAGTCCGCGATGTCGGAGGTGCATGAGGTAGTCGGAATACGCCCGTTCCACCGGCTGGCGCAGGCTCGCGATGAGGCGCACCGTGGGAATGGCCGCCCGGATCCGGTCCGCTGCCTGGGGGCACTCGAGATAGATGGGCGACGCCTCCCCGATCGCCGCGGCGCCGTCGGCCCGCTCGAACAGCTGCTCGTACGCGGCCATCGTTTGAATCGGGAAGTGATGGATCTCGGGATCGCCGTAGAGCAACCGGCCGTTGGCATCGAGACCGTAGCCGAAGAAGTTGGTCTCCTTGACCGGGCTCATGAACACCGCGGGATGCTCGCTCAGGTACCAGTAGAGCGCGGTCGTGCCCGCCTTGGCGGCGCCGATCACGATGAAGTTGGGCAGGGTCATGCAGGGAAAGTAGCGGCCGCCCTCCCCTCGAACCATGGCCGGAGTCGATGAAACCGCGCGTCCTCTACGTCCTCGGCTACGGACGATCCGGCTCCACCGTGCTGGGCATGGCCCTCGGGCAGCACCCCGGCCTGGTGAACCTGGGGGAGATCTCGACGCTGTCGACGTTCATTCCCGGCCCCACCTATATCGCCCCGCGGGCCTGCGGTTGCCTGCTCCCGCTGGACCAGTGTCCCTACTGGCAGGGGGTCGCCCGTCGGGTCGGCTCGATGGCCGCACTGGCCCAGGACGGCACGTCGCTGTCGCCTACCATGGGCTGGCGGCGGTATGCGCCCTGGCTTCCGCCGCCCGGCGCCGAGCTCCCGCGCTGGGCCGCGGCCGCCGCCGCGATGTACGGCGCCACGATCGCCGAGGCCGGAGCCACGGTGGCGGTGGATACCTCCAAGGGTGCTTCGCGGGCCTGGTGGCTCTGGCAGTCGGGGGAGGTGGATCTCACCTTCGTCTGGTTGACCCGACGGCTGGAAGGAGTGATCCGCTCGCAGGTCCGCCACGGCAACTCCGCGCTCAAGACCGCCGTGTCCTGGCGGCTGGCCCAGCGGCAGGCGGCACGGATGGCGCAGGCCGCGGAGCGCGGCGGGCTTCGGGTGCCGCGCATCAGCTACGAACGGCTGGTGGGGGATCCCCGTGCGGTCCTGGGCGAGGTCCTGAGCCACGTGGGTCTACCCTGGGACGACGCAGTGCTCACGCCGCGTCCCGCCCATACGATCGGCGGCGAGCACGAGGGCAAGCACGGGGGCCGCCTCAGCATCGAGGCATCCACTCGTGCCCGGCCGCCGCTCCCGCTGGCCAGCCGCCTCGCCGTGCGGCTGTTCGACCATTCGCCGGCGCCCGAGGCGTGACACCCATGCGTGAGCCCAAGACCTGGATCTCGGTCGCGATCCTCACCGTCATCGCGCTGCACGCGCTGCCCATTCTCTCGTATCAGGGCTATCGTCAGACCCGCTGGCCCATTCTGGCCTGGGCCATGTACGCCAAGTCGTACCCGGCGGGGCCGGTGCAGACAGATCGCCGTCGCCTCGTGGGCGTGACCGCCGGCGGCGAGCGGATCCCGATCAACAGCGTTATGGCCGGGGTGCCCCAGGCCGCCATGGGCAAGGCGTTCATCCGTCCCCTGATGCAAGGCGATAGTGCCGCCGCAAAGGTGTTGTTTGGCCGGCTGAATCGGGATCGGACCGATCCGGTGACCGAGATCCAGGTCGAGGTGGAGCTCTTCGAAGTCACCGACACCGGGCTGGTGACGCGAAAGGTTTCACCTGTCACCTATCACGACGCGTCCGCACCCACGCGCTGAGAGGACTCCCGTGAACCGGTGGATTGCCCGGTGGAACGCGTTCTGGTTCCCCCTCACCTCGACGCTCCCGCTGGCCGGGGCCCGCATCGTCACCGTGGCGGCGCAGCTCTTCTGGTTCGGCCCCAATCTGGCGACTCACATCAACCTGGCGACCCAGAACAGCCACTTCAGCGACCCCCAGCCGATGATCCGGCTGATCGACCACCTGTTCCCTCGGCACGTGTTCTTCTCTGCCGGGGGGCTGACGACGGTGTGGTGGGTGACCACCATCGCCGGCGTCCTGGCTCTGATCGGCCTGCGGACCCGCACGGCCCTCTTCGTGTTCGCCCTGGCGAGCTGGTTCTGGGTCAGTCACGGCTACTCGTACGCCGACGTGCATCACCGAGAGGCCCCGTACGCCCTCTTCATGATGGCGCTGCCCTTCGCACCTTCGGGGGCGCGCCTCTCGGTCGACGCCCTGCTGCGGCGCCGGCGCGGGCTGCCGCCGGTGCTGAGCTCCGACCTGGCCCTGTGGCCGCTGCGGTTCGGGCACGTCGTGCTGACCATGACCTACTTCTCGACCGGGGCCACGAAGCTCTTGGCGGGTGGGTTCAGGTGGATGAACGGATATACCCTGCAGAACTACGTGCTGAGCGACGCCATCGACCGGCACATCCCCCTCGGCCTCTGGGTGGCCCAGCACTACTGGCTGTGCGTGGCGCTGTCGGTGGGGACGATCGTGTTCGAGCTGTTCTACTTCGTCTCGCTGCTGCTGCCGCGGGTGGCGCCGCTGATCTTCCTCGGTGGCGTCTTCTTCCACATCGGGCTGTACTACGTGGCGGGCCACCCCTTCTATCAGTTCATCCTGCTCAACCTGATCATGTTCCTCTTCCTCGACCCGGACCGGATCCCCGGCCTGCTCCATCGGATCGACGCCGCCCGTCTCGGGCCCGGCCCGGAACGCGAGGCGCCCCAGCCGGGCTAGCCGGCGCGATCAGTCGGCTGGGCGAAGACCCGCACGTTGGTCGGCGAGACATAGACCTGCCGCCCCTTGGCCAGCGCCGCGGCGTCGAACCGCTCCCGCGAGACGTGCGCCTCGATGCTCCTCCCGCCCTCGACCAGGTCCAGCTCCAGCCGCACCATCGGCCCGAACGCGCGGACGTGGCGGACGACCGCCGCCAGCGAGGCGGGCCCCGAGGGCACGGGTCCGAGCTCCACGTCGTAGGTCCGCACGTAGGCCACGCCCGCCTGGTCCGTCGCGTCGGCCCATCCCGGGGCTTCGAACTCTCCGGTGCCGATGTCCACCCGCCCGCGATGGATCCGGCCGTGGAAAAGGTTCACGTCGCCCAGGAAGCCGTAGACGAACGGCGTGGCCGGGCGGTCGTACACCTCCTCGGGGGTGCCGCTCTGCTCCACCTTCCCCTCGTTCATGATCACCACCCGGTCGGAGACTTCGAGCGCCTCCTCCTGGTCGTGGGTGACGAACACGCTGGTCACGTGCACCTCTTCGTGCAGGCGCCGGAGCCAGCGGCGGAGCTCCTTGCGCACCTTGGCGTCGAGGGCGCCGAACGGTTCGTCCAGCAGCAGCACCTTGGGCTTGACCGCGAGGGCGCGGGCCAGGGCCACGCGCTGGCGCTGGCCGCCCGACAGCTCCGAGGGCCGGCGCCGGGCCAGCACGTCGAGCTGCACCAGCTTGAGCAGGCCCATCACGGTGTCGCGGATCTCGTCCTCCGACGGCCGCACGGCGCGGGGCCGGACCCGGAGGCCGAAGGCCACGTTCTCGAAGACGCTCATGTGACGGAAGAGGGCGTAATGCTGGAACACGAACCCGACCTGGCGCTCGCGCACCGGCTGGGTGGTCGCATCCTCACCGTGGAAGTGGATCGTGCCCTGATCCGCCGGCTCCAGACCGGCGATGATGCGGAGCAGCGTGGTCTTGCCCGATCCCGAGGGGCCGAGCAGCGCCACCAGCTCGCCGCCGGGCACGTCGAGGCTCACGTCGTCGAGGGCGACGAAATCGCCGAACGCCTTGCGCAGATGGCGGACCTGGATGCTCATGCGGCGATCCTTTCGGGTGATGGTACTTCCTCGGCGTGCTCGGCGGCGGAGCGGCGCTGCTGCCACTCCACCAGCGACTTGAGGGCCAGGGTGACGAAGGCGAGCAGGGTGAGCACCGACGCCACCGCGAAGCTCGCGGCGAAGGCGTACTCGTTGTAGAGGATCTCCACATGCAGCGGCAGGGTGTTGGTCTCGCCCCGGATGTGGCCCGACACCACCGATACCGCGCCGAACTCGCCCATCGCGCGGGCGTTGCAGAGGATGAGGCCGTACAGCAGCCCCCACTTGATGTTGGGGAGCGTCACCCGCCAGAAGGTCTGCCAGCCCCCCGCGCCAAGCACGATCGCCGCCTCCTCTTCCTCGGTTCCCTGTTCCTGCATCAGCGGAATCAGCTCCCGCGCGATGAACGGCGAGGTGATGAACGTCGTGGCCAGCACCATCCCGGGGACGGCGAAGATGATCTTGATGTCGTGGTCGAAGAGCCATCCGCCGAACCACCCATGCATCCCGAACAGCAGCACGAAGATCATGCCGGAGATCACCGGCGAGACCGCGAAGGGCAGGTCGATCAGGGTGATCAGCAGGTTCTTGCCCCGGAAGTCGAACTTGGCGATGCACCACGCGGCCGAGACGCCGAAGACCAGGTTGATCGGCACGGCGATCGCCGCGATCAGGAGCGTCAGCCGGGCAGCGCTCAAGGCGTCGGGCTCGCGGACGGCCGCGAGGTAGGCCTCGACGCCCTTCGACAGGGCTTCGTGGAATACCAGGACCAGGGGGAGCAGCAGGGTCAGCGCCAGGAACACCAGGGCGACGACGGTGAGGGTCCATCGCACCGCGGGCGATTCGCCGGTGGCCCGGGTGATCGCGCGCGGGGTCGTGGTGGCCGGGCGGGAAACGGCGATGCTGGCCATGCTCAGGCCTCCACCCGGCGCCGGGCCGCCCATTGGAGCACATTGATGCCCAGCAGCAGAGCGAACGACACCAGGAGCATCACCAGTGCCACCGCCGTGGCGCCGGCGTAGTCGTACTGCTCCAGCTTGGTGATGATGAGCAGGGGGACGATCTCGGTCTTCATCGGCATGTTCCCCGAGATGAAGACCACCGACCCGTACTCCCCGATCGCCCGGGCGAATGCCAGGGCGAAGCCGGTCAGCAGCGCCGGCGCCACGGTCGGCAGGACCACGCGCAGGAACGTCTGCGAGCGCCGGGCGCCCAGGCTCGCCGCGGCCTCCTCGACCTCGACTTCGAGATCGTCCAGCACCGGCTGAACCGTCCGGACCACGAACGGCAGGCCGATGAAGATGAGCGCCACTGTGATCCCGACCCAGGTATAGGAGACCTTGATCCCCAGCGGCTCGAGGTAGCGGCCGACCCAGCCGTTCCCGGCATAGAGCGTGGTGAGCGCGATACCGGCCACCGCCGTCGGCAAGGCGAACGGCAGGTCCACCATGGCATCCACCAGGCGCCGGCCGGGAAACCGGTAGCGGACCAGGACCCAGGCCACCAGCAGGCCGAAGACCGTGTTCACCAGGGCGGCCACGAAGGAAGCCCCGAAGGTGACCCGGTACGACGCGACGACCCGGGGATTGGTGACGGTGCCCCAGAACTCGGCCCAGGACAGGTCCGCCGAGCGGGCGAAGACGGTCGCCAGGGGGAGCAGCACCATCAGACTGAGATAGGTGCAGGTGATCCCCAGGCTCACACCGAACCCGGGGAGCACGCTTCGAGCGGAACGTCGCATCGTCATCCCTTCGTAGGGGTAGACCGTGGCCCGGGCTCAGCGCCCGGGCTGGTAGATCTGATCGAACACTGCCCCGTCGGCGAAGAACTTCTCCTGGGCCTTCTTCCAGCCGCCGAACACCTCGTCCACGGTGACCAGGTTGAGCTTGGGAAACTGCGCCTGGTACTTGGCCGCGATGGCCGCGTTGCGGGGACGGTAGAAGTGCTTGGCCGCGATCTCCTGCCCCACGTCCGTGTACAGGTACTCGAGGTAGGCCTGCGCCACCGCCTTGGTGCCATGCTTGCCGGCCACCCGGTCCACCACCGCCACCGGCGGCTCGGCCAGGATGCTCACCGAGGGGGCCACGACCTCGAACTTGCCGGGGCCCAGCTCCTTGATCGCGAGCAACGCCTCGTTTTCCCAGGCGATCAGCACGTCGCCGATACCCCGCTCCACGAAGGTCGTGGTCGAGCCCCGCGCGCCGGCGTCGAGCACCGGAACGTTCTTGTAGAGCTTGGTCACGAACTCCTTGGCGGTCTGCTCGTTACCGCCGGGCTGCCGCAGCGCCCACGCCCACGCGGCCAGAAGGTTCCAGCGCGCCCCGCCCGAGGTCTTCGGGTTGGGCGTGATGACCGAGACGCCGGGCTTGGCCAGGTCACCCCAGTCCTTGATTCCCTTCGGATTGCCCTTGCGGGTCAGGAGCACGATGGTCGAGGTGTAGGGCGCGCTGTTGTGGGGGAGTCGTGACTGCCAGTCGGCCGGCAGCATCCCCGACTTCTCGGCGATCTGATCGATGTCGTAGGCCAGGGCGAGCGTCACCACGTCGGCGCCGAGACCGTCGATGACCGCCCGGGCCTGCTTGCCCGAGCCGCCATGCGACTGGCGGACGGTGACGTCCTGCCCGGTCTTCTCTTTCCAGTACTTGGCGAACTGCTGGTTGAAGTCCTCGTAAAGCTCCCGCGTCGGATCGTACGACACGTTGAGCAGGGTGACCGGCTTCCCACCGCCCTGGGCGACGGCCGGAACCGCGCCGGCGCTCAGAGCGAGGAGAAGCAGGCTTCCGGGAATCGCGAATCGCTTACGCATGGTGGTATGCACGCCTCTCAGAGAGTCGGGGTCAGGGTCAGAACGCGTGCTGGAACCGAGTCACGAAGAAGTCCTCGGACTTACGGTCCCCGTCCGCGGCACCGCCGTCGAACATGGTGTGCTCGTAGTTGACCGCGACCTTGATCTGCTTGTTCAGGTACCAGTTCAGGCCGACGCCCGCGCTCTTCTCCTTGGTGATCGAGCTGGAGGAGCTGGCGAAAATCGGGAACGCGTCGTCGTCGATGTCGAGCTCGCCGTACCGCGCGACCAGCTCCACGGCGCCGTACCCCTTCTCCTGGAGATCGAAGGGCTTCTTCGGCGTCGGGCTCCGAAATCCGGCCTTCTCGCCCGTCAGGAAGAAGTTGCCGCTGGCCTGCCAGGCCTTATGGGTCAGCTCGGCGGTGCTGGGGCCGAGCCGGACTTCCTGCCGAGAGAGGGCGTACTCGCCCTGCACGCCGAACGGACCGCTGTAGAAGTAGCCCTGCGGCACCAGTCGCTTCCGGCTTCCGTCGGCGAGCACCGAGCTGAGCGGAGCCGTGGCGTCGGTCCGGTAGCGGAAGACGGTCTGCTGGCCGGGGGAGCGATAGGCGGGCAGGCCCGAGCTCAGCGTGGTCCCGTTCAGACCGCCCTGCTCGGTGCCGATCGTTCCCGCGATCCCGATGCCCAGCCCCTTGAGTGAGCCGCTCTTGACGGGCTGGAGGAAGATGCGCGCGTCGAGGTCCTTCGAGTCGTTCAGGTCACCGTCGCCGTTGCCGAGGTCGGCAACGCCGTTGAAGACCCCGACGGCGTAGTTCACCAGGCCACTGTCGACGTCCCCGCCGATCTGCAAGCCGATGTCGCGGTTCGGAACCAGGTTGGTGGGCAGGCCACGCTCGGCGAACACGACGTCCGTGGCCGACTGCAAGCGCTCGAGACCGACCGGAGGCTTGAACTTGCCCAGACGAAATGCGAAGGCCGGCGTGAGGTTGATGTCGCCGTAGGCGTCGAAGAGCACCGTCTGGCCCTGGGCGAAGTCGGGCATGATGCGGAAGCCGAAGTACTTCCCGACCGTGGCCTCGACGATGGGCCGGGCCCGGCGCAGGAAGAAGGTGTTGGCCACCGCCTTGGCCTCGTCCCCGCCGAAGAAGCGGCCGTCGGCCTGGGCGTAGCCCCGGAGCTTGAGCACGTACTTGCCGTCGGCGGACTTGATGGAAAAGCCGTCCTTGCCGTTCGCCGTGACCGACTGTCTCGTCTTCGCCGCGTTGGCGATGCTATCCGCCTCCAGCTCGCGAAGCCGCTTGAGCACGCGAATCTGCTGTTCCAGATCGTCCACCCGGGCAGCCAGTGGCACGCTGTCTGGGGTAGTCCCCTCCTGTTGCGCCATGACTCGCGGGGCGACCGCAGCCGTCCCCGCGACGACGATGAACCCACCGACCCACTGCCGGACCGCGCTCATGCGATGCTCTCCTGTGCG
>DASSML010000275.1:0-3662 GCA_035688895.1 Gemmatimonadales bacterium | reverse complement strand
GGGCGAGCTGATCGGCTGGCTGCTCGATCTCGACATCCGGGCCCGCACCCATGGGCAGAAGACGCTCGACGACGTGATGCGCCTCATGTGGCGGCGGTTCTGGCTCGGCCCCCGCGCCAGCTATTACCTCCAGGGCCGGGGCTACCGGGACGCGGATTTCCTGCAGGCGGTCAAGGACGTGAGCGGGGCCGACTACGGCGACTTCTACCGGCGCTACATCGACGGGGTGGAGGAGCTGCCATACGCCGAGATCCTCGGCAAGGTCGGTCTCACGCTGGCCGATTCGGCGGGACGGTACCGCCTGGCGGTCGACTCCACCGCGGCGGGCGCGGAGCTGGGACGGGCCTGGCTGGAGGGGCGGTAGCCCGAAGGCTCAGCGGGCATCGCTGTGGCGAGATGGAATTGTGCGGCCAGTTCACACGAAGGACACGAAGGACACGAAGAAAGGCAGTAATGGTGGGGTGCACACCCACATATCACTGCTGTTCTTCGTGTCCTTCGTCTCCTTCGTCTCCTTCGTGGCTTCGTGGTGAACGGCCGCACGATCTCCGCCCAGCGAGGCGATGTGTGTGGATCAGCCGCCGATCCGCCAATCAGGCCGGCCCGATCAGACGAGCCTGCCCGACTTGACCGGTTCCCGATCCGCACGTAATTAGAGCGATCCTCCCCGCAGACCGGAGTCCCGGATGCGCATTGCCGTACCACAGGAAACCGCCCCCGGCGAGCGGCGGGTCGCGCTGGTGCCCGAGTCCTGCAAGAAGCTGGTGCAGGCTGGGTACGAGGTGTCGGTCGAGGCCGACGCAGGCCGCGACGCCGGCTACGCCGACGCCGCCTATCGCGAGGCCGGCGCCACCATCGAGAGCGACCGGTCCGCGCTGGTGAGCGGCGCCGATATCCTGCTCAAGGTCGGGCCGCCGGCCCGGGACGAGGCTGGGTGGCTCCGGGCCGGCGCGATCTATCTCGGATCCCTCATGCCGCTCCGGCATCTCGCCGCGGTGCGGGCGCTGGCCGGGCGGCAGGTCACCGCGTTCGCCACCGACGCGATCCCCCGAACCACGCGGGCGCAGTCGATGGACACCCTGAGCTCGATGGCCAATATCGCCGGTTACAAGGGCGTGCTCCTCGCCGCGGTCGAGCTCAACAAGTACTTCCCCATGTTCATGACGGCCGCGGGGATGGTGCCGCCCGCCAAGGTGTTCGTGATCGGCGCGGGAGTGGCCGGGCTCCAGGCCATCGCCACCGCCAAGCGGCTCGGCGCCCACGTGACCGCGACGGATGTGCGGCCCGAGGTGAAGGAGCAGATCGAGAGCGTGGGCGGGAAGTACGTCGGGATCGAGTTGAAGGAAAGCGCCGCGGCCGGCGGCGGGTACGCCAAAGAGCTGTCCGAAGAGGACAAGGCCCGGCAGCGCGAGATCCTGGCCGCCGAGGTGGCCAAGTCGGACGTGGTGGTGACCACGGCGCTCATCGGCGGAGTGTTCGCGCCCCGGCTGATCACGGCGGAGATGGTGCGCGCCATGCACGCCGGCGCGGTGGTCGTGGACCTGGCCGCCGACGGCGGGGGGAACTGCGAGCTCTCCCGGCCGGGCGAGACGGTTGACGAGGGTGGGGTCACGATCCTGGCCCCGCTCAACCTGCCGGCCTCGCTGCCGCTGCACGCGAGTCTGCTCTTCTCCCGCAACCTGACTGCGTTCCTGCTCGCCTTCACCAAGGACAAGGCGTTTCAGCTGGACCTGAACGACGACATCCAACAGGGCGCGCTCATCACCCACGCCGGCGAAGTGCGGCACGCCCGCACCCGCGAGGCGTTGGCCAAGGAGGGGTCATGACGCCGGCTGAGACGGTCGCGCCAGCGGCCGATTTCTGGAGCCAGCTGTTCGTCTTCGTGCTGGCGTCCTTCATCGGACTGGGCGTGATCCGGCGGGTGAGCCGCCTGCTGCACACCCCGCTCATGTCCATCACCAACGCCATCTCGGCCATCGCGGTGGTCGGCTCGATCATCGTGACCGGCGCCGACTACCCGCGGGGCATCCGGCTGCTTGGCGCCGTCGCGCTGTTCGCCTCGATGACCAATATCGTGAGCGGCTTCCTGATCACCGACCGGATGCTCAAGATGTTCAAGACCGACAAGCCCGGCGCGGGCGGTCACTCATGATCCACGGCGTCGTCCAGCTCGCCTACATCATCGCGACGGCGCTCTTCGTCTTCGCGCTGCACTGGATGAACACGCCGGCCACCGCCCGGCGCGGGGTGTACGCCGGCGTGGCCGGCATGGTGCTGGCGGTCGTGGCCACCTGGATCCAGCCGGAGGTGATCCACCACGCCTGGATCGTGATCGCGATCGTGGCCGGGTTCGCGGTCGGCGTGCCGCTCTCCCGGGTCCCGCTCACCGCGGTGCCCCAGCGGACCGCGCTGTCGCACGCCTTCGGCGGCCTCGCCGCCGGTCTGGTGGGCACGGCCAAGTACTACCTCTGGCTGGGAGAGGGGCCGGAGAATCTGACCCCGTTCCGGATGATCGCGATCATCGTCGAGATCATCCTCGGGTACCTGACCTTCACCGGCAGCCTGATGGCCGCGGGCAAGCTGCAGGAGGTCAAGTGGATTCCCCAGCGGCCGGTCACCTATCCGGGGCAGAACGTCACCAATCTGGCGCTGCTCGGTGTGGCGGTGGTCGCGGGGGTCGGCCTGGTGCTGCACCCGACCGCGCCCTGGGCGGCGCTCGCGTTTCCCACCATCATCGCGCTGGCGCTGGTCTTCGGGGTGCTGCTCATCATCCCGATCGGCGGGGCGGACATGCCGACCGTCATCGCGATCCTCAACAGCTATGCCGGCCTCTCGGCCGTGGCGATGGGATTCGTGCTGGACAACAAGCTGCTCATCACCGCGGGCGCGCTGGACGGCTCCAGCGGCCTGATCCTGGCGGTCATCATGTGCAAGGCGATGAACCGCTCGTTCACCAACGTGCTGTTCGGCGCCTTCGGCCAGGTGCAGCAGGTCAAGGCCGGCGGCGAAGAGAAGGTCTACAAGGCCGAGACCATCGAGGGGGCCGGCCAGGTGCTGGAGCAGTCCAACCTGGTGGTGATCATTCCCGGCTACGGCATGGCGGTGGCCCAGGCGCAGCACAAGGTCCGGGAGCTGTACGATCAGCTCAAGAAGCGCGGCATCACGGTCAAGTTCGCCATCCACCCGGTGGCGGGACGGATGCCGGGGCACATGAACGTGCTGCTCGCCGAGGCGGACATCCCGTACACCGACCTGGTGGAGATGGACGAGATCAACCCCGACATGCCTCAGGTCGACGTCGCCTTGGTGGTCGGCGCCAACGACGTGGTGAACCCGGCCGCGCGCACCGAGAAGACCAGCCCGATCTACGGCATGCCCATCATCGACGCCGACCGGGCCCGCACCGTGTTCGCGATCAAGCGGAGCAAGAACCCCGGGTTTGCGGGGATCGACAACGAGCTGTATTTCTCGGACAAGACCTGGATGCTCTTCGGCGACGCCAAGAACGTGATCGGCGAGCTGGTAAAGCAGCTCTCCGGCGGCAGTGGCATGCACTAGGCGACACCATCACCCGAGGTGGGTATGCGCGCGATCGTGGTCTCTGGACTCGTCTTCACGCTCCTGCCGGCGGCGGCCGCCGCCCAGAACGACTGCATCAAGGA
>DASSML010000274.1:0-8745 GCA_035688895.1 Gemmatimonadales bacterium | reverse complement strand
CCATGGTGGTGAAGTACCTGCTCGACGCCGCGTTCGTGAATCACGACCGGGCGCTGCTGGACCGGATCGCGCTCGGGCTGGTGGCGCTCTTTACCGTGCAGGCGGGGCTCAACTACACCCAGGCCTACCTGCTCAGCGTGGCGGGCGAGCGCTCGGTGGCCTCACTCCGGCGCGACCTCTTCGCCCGCCTCATCCAGATGCCGCCCGGATTCTTCGCCGAGCGGCGCACCGGCGAGCTCACCAGCCGGCTCACGGTGGACGTAGGCCTCCTGCAGAGTGTCCTGAGCCACCAGGTGAGTGAGATCTCCCGCCAGGTCCTCTCGCTGGTCGGCGGGGTGGTGCTGCTCACCTACCTCCAGCCCCGGCTCACCCTCACCGCGCTGGGCGTCGCCCCGCTGGTGGTCGGATCGGCGCTGGTATTCGGCAAGCGGCTCCGCAACATCACGACCGGCGTTCAGGACCGGGTCGCCGAGGCGACGGCGGTGGCCGAGGAGGCCTTCTCCCAGATCCGCACGGTCCAGAGCTTCGTACAGGAGCCGGCCGAGCGGGCCCGGTATGCCGAGCGGATCGCGGCGAGCGTTCGGACCGCGCTCCTCAGGGCCAAGGTGCGCGGGGTGTTCTTCGGCGTGCTCACCTTCTCGACCTTCGCCGGGATCGTCTTCGTGCTCTGGCAGGGCGGGCTCCTGGTGCTGGACGGGAAGCTCACCGCCGGCTCGCTGGTCTCGTTCCTTCTCTACACCGTCACCATCGCGGCCTCGATCGGCGCGCTGGCCTCGAGCTTCAGCGCCTACCAGGAGGCCGTCGGTGCCGCGGAGCGGGTGTTCGAGATCCTGGAGATGCGCCCCGAGATCGCCGATCCGCCCGAGCCGGAGACACTGATGGTGCCGGTGACCGGGCGGGTCGAGTTCGAGGACGTGAGCTTCCGCTACGCCCAGGGCGAGGAGACCTGGACCCTCGAGGATGTCACGCTCCGTGTGGCGCCGGGCGAGATCGTCGCGCTGGTGGGCCCATCGGGCGGCGGCAAGACCACGCTGGTCTCGCTCCTGCCCCGGTTCTGGGATGTGGACCGCGGTCGGATCCGGCTGGACGGCCACGACGTCCGCGCCATTCGGCTGGCGGAGCTCCGCGGGGCCATCGGCATCGTGCCCCAGGAGCCCGCCCTGTTCAGCGGCTCGGTGCGGGAGAACATCGCCTACGCCCGGCCGGGTGCCTCGGCTCCCGAGGTGGAGGCCGCGGCGCGCGCGGCCCACGCGCACGAGTTCATCGAGCGACTGCCGCAGGGGTACGACACGCTGGTCGGGGAGCGAGGGGTGAAGCTCTCGGGCGGGCAGCGGCAGCGGGTCGCGATCGCCCGCGCCATCCTCAAGGATCCGGCGGTGCTCGTCCTGGATGAGGCGACCAGCAACCTCGACACCGAGAGCGAGCGGCTGATCGAGGACGCGCTGGAGAAGCTGTTGGTGGGGCGCACGACGCTGATCATCGCCCATCGGCTCAGCACGGTGCGCCGGGCCGACCGGCTGCTGGTGGTGGACCGGGGGCGGATCGTGGAGGAGGGCACCCACGCGGAGCTACTGGCGCGGGGCGGGATCTACGCCCGGCTGTACCAGCGTCAGTTCCGGGAGGACGAGCTGCCGCTCGAGCTTTCCGGCAATCCCTGATTCTTCGAGGACAGCGCAGAGGATAGCTAGCGAAGCCCCCGCCGCGCGGCGGGGGCTTTGCTGTAGGGATGTAGGGGCCTCCGCCACGAGCTCGAGTGCAGGCCTCGGGCAGAGCGTGGGCCGGTGCCAAGCGAGCCCAGTCTCGGCGATGGGCAAAGGCCCACGCCCTGGGAAAGCCCTGCCAGCGCGCAGATCAGAAATGAGAAAGCCCCCGTCGCCAGGCGACGGGGGCTTCCTCAACTCCTAGAGATCGGCTACTCCACCTTGATGGTGAACACCGGTGGATCACCATCGCCGAAGTTCACGACGGCGAGGATGTACGTGCCCGCCGGCATGGCATTGGTGACCGTCTCCGGATGGCCGCCGGCTCCAGCGTTGTCGGCCGGATCGAAGCCGGGCTCGGTCACGCCGTCCTCGGCGAACCAGTAGCCGCCCAGATCCTGATCGCTCGGCCAGTCGATGGTGACCGTGACGTTCGCATCGGCCGGGATGACGACCTTGTACAACCGGGCCGGGAAGAGTCCGAACGCGCCTCCGAAGATCGGAGCCTGGTAGTCGAACGTTCCCGCGTCGAAGACCGTCGCCCCCAGCGCGATCTCAGGCGCCGTGGCGGGACTGTCGGTTCCCGTGAGCGGCGGCGGCACGTTGATGTCGCCACCCGAGCTGGGAAGATCCAGCGTGAAGCCGGCGATCACGACGCCGCTCACGGTGACGCCGCCAATTGCGCCCGGTGACGGAATGAAGGTGATGCTGTTGGCGTCCTGGGCCGTGACGGTGGCAGGCACGCCACCGGCGGTCACCGTGGCCGTGGGGCTGAGCGTATACGCTGCGTCGGTCGAAGTTACGGTGATTTCCTGACCGATGTCGGGGGTCAGGTCGCTGATGCTCGACGGGAAGGTGTCGACCACCGGCGTGGTCACCTTGTTGGTGGTCCCCAGCAGCAGCGCATAGTTGGGTGCGCTGGCACAGCAGGCAGTCAGCGTAGCCGGAATGACACCGTTCACCACCACGAACGAGTCGGCATTCGGCGGCGGCGTAAAGGTGATGACCGTGCTGTCGGCCGAGAGGGTGCGGCCGATCGGCAGCAAGGCCGCGCCGGCCACGTTCAGCGTCGCCAGGCTCTCGGGAATGAGCTTCAGGCCCGCGGGCAGCGTCAGCGTAATCGGCGTGCCGAGGGCCGGCGCGGTATTCGAGATCGCGGTCCCGATGTCGACGATCGAATCGGTCTGCACGTTGAACGGCGTCGTGAGATCGAAGTGGAGATCCGGATTGCTCGCCACCCCGACGTTCGAGACCGTCGCCGGCCCGAAGATGTTCGCCATCGGGATGAAGCTGATGGTGGTCTCATCCTGGGCGGTGACCACCGGAGCGGCGCCATTGAAGGTCAGCACGCTGGTCTCGCTGAAGATCGTGCCGGTCGGCGCCGTGATGGTGACCGTGTCCCCAAGCGCAGGCTGGCTGTCGCTGATCTCGGCGTCGAGCTCGCCCGGCACCGAGGTGACCTCGATGGTCCGGGTGAGCCCCAGCGCGCTCACCTTGAAGCTGGTCTTGGCCAGGTCCACACCCTTGACGAAGAACCGGGAGCCCCGCTGGATCGGGTTGCCGGTCGTGACCTGCTGATAGGTCGGGTCGAGCCTGACCGTGATCCCGCTCCCGACGTCGCTGGTGGTGAAGTCGGCCTGCAGCACGTTGCCGTCTTCATCGAGGACCTGCACGACGACCGGCTCGCTGTCGCCCTGGGTCACGAAGACCACGTCCGGGTTGCTCTGGATGGCCGTGGGGGTGCTGTTGTTCCCGGTCGGATCACCCGAGCACGCGAGAACCGCGAGTGCGCCGAAGACAATGTTCCGACCCTTCAACCGTTGCATATCGTCACCTCAACTCGAGTAGGAGAAGACTCGAACACCCGCATCATACTCGCCGGTCAGCGTTGTACGCCGCCCCGATCCAGCTCGACCCGGTCCAGGTTGAGCCACTGGGCGATGTCCTCCAGCGCATCCACGCCCAGGATACTCTGCCAGTTGGGATCTCTGACTTCCCTGACGTCGTTGGAGTTCATCAGCTTGAATCCGCCCACTCCGGTCAGATCGGCGAAGATGTACCAGTTTCCTTTGCCCTTGCTGTACCGCCAGACCTCGTACGGCGGCGCATTGCCCTTCTGCGGCTCGCGCAGCATGTCGTCGGCCGTTCCGTGCTTGGCATAGATCCGGCCCCGATCGGTCTTCCACCCCGGCTGCGAGGCCCGGCCACGCTCCCGGTACGTGCTGTCGGCGAACGAGATCGCGCGGTAGAACGCCTCCCGGGTCTCGTTCTCGGGCGTGTCCGGCGTGGGATCGCGCCCGGTCCAGAACTGGGTCAGGAACCGGCGCTTGGCCTGCAGGCTCAGGTCCTTCTTGTAGGGAGCCAGCTCGCCCGACTTCGCGATGAGCCCCAACGGAGCCTGCGCCACGTCGAGCTGCGCGCTGCTCATGGCCCCGAAATACCCTTCGTCGGTGCTCGCGGTGGCGGCGAGCCGGCTGGTCTCGCGCGCCATGGTCTGCTCCATGTCGGCCATCACGAACTCGGCCGCCCGCTCCACCGTTCCCTTGCTGGTTTCCAGCTTGGCCACCAGCCGGTACTGCCCGGCCGGCAATCCGGCCAGTGGAATGACGCCGCTCAGGACTCCGCCCCCGGCGGGGAGCTTGGCGTTGCGCGGGGGCGTCGAGACCACCGCCTTGCCCTTCTGGTCCGCCACGGTGATGGCGAGCCGGGCCGAGTCCGCCGACTCGGTGTAGGCCTCGAACATGTAGTAGGCGTCGCTCCGGAGCGGCGTGAGCCGCAGTTCGGCAGCGCCGGTGATCAGCAGGTCGCCTCGACGGATCTCGCCGGGGGCCGGGAGGGTGTCCTGCGGTCCCGCCTGCCGGATCTTGGGCGCCAGCAACAGGTCGGACAAGCCGGGCTCGGAACGGAACCCTTCGATGGGCAGCTCCGAAGTGAGCCGCTTGCCCGAGACCGAATCGACCACGCCGACCTGCAGCGTGTACCGGCCCGGCGCCACCGTGTACTCCAGGATCTCGAGTGTGGTGGCGCCGGGCTGCCGCGCGTCTCCCGGCAGGTGCCCGCGCCAATTGTCGTGCACCAGCTCGAGCCCAGAGGAGTCCCGCACCCGCACGTCCATGACGTACGTCAACTGGGTGGTGGCTCCGGTGCCGGCCGGCTCCAGCATCATCGCCGGCACCTGGATGAAGGCCTTGACCTGGGTGCTCTTGGCGTCGATCCGGTAGAACCGGACCGCGCTCACTTCCAGGTCATCCGGCGCGCCCTGCTGATGCGGCTGGCCGGCCGCCGTCAGGCCGGCGGCCAGGCCCAGTACCGCGAAAATTCTCAAAGCAGCCACGTATGGTTCCATTCCCAACGGGAGGCGGGGACGAGCCCCGCCCCCTGGTCTCCTTACCAGCCGACCGACAGAGTGAAGAAGTTCGTCGCCCCGAGCACGCCCATGTACTTGTAGGCGTAGTCGAATCCGAGGTCGAGGGCCTCGGTGGCGTACATGAGGCCGCCGCCGAACGCCAGGCCCTGGAGGTCCTGCTCGTCATTGAGCGCCGTCGTCTGACCTACCGTGATGTTGTTCGCCGGCTGGTAGGTGTAGCTCCCCCGCAGCGCGACGCCGAAGTTCGAGCCGCCCAGCTTGTTCATGGCCCACTCGGTGCCGCCGGCGAAGCCGGCCCGGTTGTTGTTGGCCTGATTGAAGTCGCCGAGCACGGTGAGTCGGCTCTGGTCGCCGGTCAGGAGGTCGTAGGCCAGCGCTACCTTGAACACGGTCGGCAGCGCGAAACCCTTGGTCTTGAGCTCGGCCGGCTGCGGCAGCTCAGGCGGCTGCTCCTGGGTCGGATCCGCCGGCTGTCTCGGCGAGTCGACCTTGAGCGCGTCGCCGCTGTACTTGAGGTCGGTGCCCAGGTTGGCCACCACGAACGCGAGCTTGATCGGGTGGTTGCTGAGCATCGCGTGGAAGCTGGTGCCGAAGTCCACCGCGAACGCGGTGCCGTTCACTTCGCCCAGCTGGTCGAACACGAACTTCGTCGTGATGCCGGCGGCGAACCGGTCGGAGAAGTTCTGGGCGAAGGTAGCGCCGGCGAACGTCTGGCTAACGGAGTAGACCGCGCCGGTGCCGTCGGGCTGGTCCACGGTGTAGACCGGCTGGTTATCGAACCCGAAGGTGCCGACCTGCAGGCCGAAGCTGCGGGAACCGCCCGAGAAGGGGAAGGCGATGCCGCCCCAGCTGTACTTCGTGTCGGCGACGTAGTCGTAGGTGCTGACCATGGCGCCGGGCCGTGAGATAAGCGCCACGGCACCGGGGTTGTAGTAGAGCGAGCTGATGTCGTTGGCGACCGCGGCGAAGGCATCGCCGAGGGCCGTGCCGCGGGCCCCGGCTCCGAAGAGCAGGAACTCGGCCGACGTCGTGCCGTACGGCGTGTTGTCAGGGTTGGTATCCGTGCCCTGCGCAGCGAGTCCGGCCGGCGCCAGTGCAAGCAAGCCGGTAACTGCCAGGCCAAACGTGGAAACACGACTCATGGTGTCCGATCTCCTGGAGTAGGGGCGGCAGCACCTGCCTGCCGCCCCATGCGTGGACTACTGCGCGAAGTTCACCACGGTAAACCGACCGACCCTGCGTGCATCACCGGACTCGATGTGGTAGAAGTACACTCCACTCGCGACCACCTGATTGTTGCGGTTCCGCACGTTCCAGGTTTCCTGGCCGCCGCCGACCGAGACCGCGTCGGTGGTGGCCCCCGGTTCCGTAGAGTTGTGCTCCAAGACCTGCACCAGCACACCGCTGGACGAGTAGATCCGGATGATCGCTTTCGCCGGCAGGTTGACGAACCGGATGATCTTGTCCGTCGTCGTGCTCTCGAACGAGTTGGTGACGTAGTACGGATCCGGCACCGTGTGCACCAGGCTGAGATCTTCCTTGGTGGACGCACGGAGCTGGTTGGTCACCGCGTAATCGATCCGCAGCTCGGCGCCGAGCGCCGTGAGCGGCCGGGTCGCCGGCGTGAAGGCATAGGGTCCGAGGCTGCCGCCCGCCCCGTTACCGCCGGTGATGACCCCGACGTACGACCGCAGGGTCCAGACGGTCTGGGTCGGGAGGGTGGCGGTGCTCAGCTCGATCATGCTGACCCGGCCGGACAGATAGAACAGGAAGCCGGGGTTCGGCCGAGGCGCCACGGTGGCGCCGTTGGTGAGGGCGCCGGTATAGATCGCGATCTGGTTCAGCTCGGCGCTGTCGCTGAAGGTGTACGCCGTAGAGGCAGCGCAGGGGATTGACCCCTGGGCGCCTGTTCCGGCTGCGCCTGTCTTCCAAGGCTCGACGCAGCCCAGGTCGTTGATGCTCACGACGGTTGGACGGCCATCCTGGGAACCCGCCCCACTGCTGCCGGAGGCGTTCAGGATTCCGAAGCCGGCGCCCATGCTGTCCCGCATGAACGGCACCGGAACGTTGTGGGAGACGTCGATGACCGAGTCCACCTTGCCCGGATTGCCCCAGTAGACCTTGAAGTCCCCGGCCCGGGCGGCCCCGCCAAGCGATGCTTCCACCGTCCGCCAGCCCGCCTCGACGTTGAGGTAGGAGTGCGGCGCGTAGATCGTGGCCACCCCCGGGAGCGCGCCCGCGTTGTTCAGGGCCCCGCCTGCGGGAACA
This sequence comes from Gemmatimonadales bacterium, assembly GCA_035688895.1. Lineage (GTDB taxonomy): Bacteria > Gemmatimonadota > Gemmatimonadetes > Gemmatimonadales > GWC2-71-9 > CAVVWJ01. The sequence goes on along the minus strand of DASSML010000274.1, from coordinate 1,410 downwards.
CCGGACCCATCGGTGGCCGACCCGGCGTTCGGGTCGTTCTGCGTTTCATTGTCGCCCGCGAACCACCGCTCGCCATTGTACGAGCAGTTGGCTCCCGAGCCGAGGCCGAGGCCTGCACCGCCCTCGCCCTGACAGCCGCGGCCCCAGCCGACCGTCTGCTGGTAGTTGGGATCCGTCATCGTGATCTGCCCGGCGATCACCGTCGGGCCCGGTGACGCGCCGTACTTGGCCGCGAGCGCCGGGTCGGCGATCGTCGCCGGGAACGGCGTGGTAGCGCCCGTCACCTCTCCGAAGCCGGTGCCCGGATCGATCGTCAGACTGACCGTATCGGTCCCGGCGACACCCCGAGTTTCGTAGGTGTACTGCGCGGGCACTCCATTGCGCCCATCACCCAGGCCGACGCCGATCAGGGTGGCGGCGACCTGCCCGCCTTCCGAGAAGATGCTCGCCGCCAGGTCGCCCAGGAATCCGAGCGTCTGTCCGTTGGCCGGCGGGAACGGTCCGCTGAACTTGCCGGTGGCCGGGTCGATGGTGGGCTCCGTGCTGTCGGTCAGCGACACGTCCCGGCCGAAGAAGCCCGGGGTGATCGTAGACGAGACCACCGCGTTCGAGGCCGGCTTGACCGGAATGATCGGCTTGGCCGCCCGCTGCGACTCGAGGCTGGCGGGGCCGGACACGAACGAGTTCACGTCGAATGCGGTGACCGAGTAGAAGTACCGCACGTTGTTGCGGGGGGCGCTCAGGAGGCCCGACCCGTTGTCGGTGTAGACGAACGGCACGCCGGTGTTGGCCAGCTCCGGCAGGCCGCTGTTGTTGCCGGTGATGAGGGTGTCCACCGCGTCAGGGCCGTTATTGACCCGGACGGTGCCGTCGGTGAGCGCGACGCGCTTGCCGGGGCGAACCTGAATGATCGGGCCATTGAGCTCGACGCCGACCGAGTCGGTGAAGCGGGCCGGCGGCACCGGCGGCGTCGCCGGGAACGGCGCGGCGCAGCCCGTGTTGATGCCCAGTTCCGGGCCGCAGGTCTCGTTGGGGTTGATAGTGCCCTGGAAATCGAAGATCTGGGTGCCGGTGTAGTCGAACTGCGCCACCAGCTCCAGCTGGTTGGGCGTGTCCACCCGGCCGCGGTAGATCCGATAGCCCTCCACGTCGAACTGGCGGTAGGCGGGATCGTACCGGGTGCCCTGCGTCGGGTCGTTCGCGATGGCGAAGTAGGCGTCACCCTGGGTCTCGGACTGGCTGGGCCGCCACAGGATGGTCACCTGCCCATCGCCCGGAATCATGAAGAAGTCCGGCGAGATCGGCGCGAACGGGAGCAGGAACTTCGAGTCGAAGATGGCCTGGGCCACCTTCGCCTTGTCGAGCAGCGAGGCCGGCACGGTGCGCACCGAGTCCTGAGTCACGGTCTGG
>DASSML010000273.1:0-7435 GCA_035688895.1 Gemmatimonadales bacterium | reverse complement strand
GCCGAAGGACGCGAAGCACGGCACCCTGGCACTCGCGTGGGGCAGCTTCCGCTGGACGGCGCCGATCGTCATTCAGTAGGAGCGGACGGGGCCGCTCGCGTGGCCAGCCAGCCGTGTTCCACCAGATGGCCGGCCGCGTCGACTCCGAGCTTGAGCAACACCATCACCACCGCAAAGGCGGTCTCCCGACCGACTCCGTGCCAGAGGCCAGCGATCCCCACGCCGGCCAGCGGCACGACGAGCACGAGTCCCATCCGGGCATAGGGGAGGACGACCAGCTCGACGACGCCGATCAGATCGTACTCGCGGCCCAGGAGGAAATTGGATCGCCAGCTCGGCCCAGTAGATCAGCAGGGTCTCGTAATACCCCCACCGATGCCGCACCGTGAGGAACGCCACCAGGAGATTGGCCGCGACCAGGACGACGAGCCCCGCGCCCCTGGTGCGTGGGTCGAGGATGGTGCTATGGTCGGGGAAAGGCCTTGCCACTCCGCTCGGGATGAACCGGAGTTAGGGAGCGGCGGGTCGAGGTGTCAAGCGTGGGAGCACGGAAATGATCCTGATCTCGTTTTGTCTCGCGGCGAGCGCCGTCGCGATGCCCGTACAGGGCGATTCGGCCGCCTCCGTCATGGCGGGCCGCAGCAACGAGGGGCGCACCGGGACCAAGCCCTACGTCACGGCCGGAACCCGGGCATACCTGATCGGCACCCAGGACGGAAACTTTCCCGACCAGGGTGAGCATCTGCCGGGCGAAATGGGCGGCGCCTGGCTCCAGCCGATCAAGCTGATCGACGGATTCACGGCCACGCTGTCCGAGGCTCGCGGCCGCGAGGCCGCGCTCTCGACGGCCACCGACTTCACGACCTACCCCTACGGCAGCCGCTTCGCCTACGGCCCGGTGCTGGACAGCCTCGAGATCGAGCGCTTCCAGTTCAGCCCCGACGGGCGTGAGGGGTTCGTCGTCCAGTACGAGTTCCGGAACGCCGCGTCCCGCCCGCGGTCCCTGTCATTCCGGCTCGCGGTCAAGACCGACCTGCGTCCGGTCTGGTTCTCGGACCAGCTCGGCATCACCGACGCGCCCGATTCGGCGCGCTGGGACCCCGCGAGCCGCGTCTTCCTGGCTCGCGATGCGGAGCATCCCTGGTTCTGCGTGTGGGGAGCCGCGGGCTCGGTGGATGCGGAGGCGGTCGCGCACCCTCCGCCCATCGAGACCCGCGGCTCGGGACTCACGACGGCCTCCCGCTATACGCTCTCCGTCGCACCTCGCGGGACCTACACCCTGACCTTCGTCTTCGCGGGATCGGCCTCGTCTCAGAACGCCGCGGTCGCGACCTACCACGCCCTGGCCCGCGATCACGCGTCGCTGCTCGGGGCGCAGAAGGCGCATTACGAGGCGCTGCTCCGGCGGGCTCGGGTCACCATTCCAGACCGACGCCTGCAGGAGGCGTACGACTGGGTGAAGGTCAACAGCCGGTGGCTGGTGCGGGACGTGCCCGGGGTCGGCAGCGGCATCACCGGTGGGCTGATGGAATACCCCTGGTGGTTCGGGACCGACGCGGGCTACACGCTGCAGGCCATGGCGGCGACCGGGAACTTCGACGTCGCCCGGGAGACGCTCCGCCTGCTCCTCAAGTATTCGCGGAAGACCAACGGCAATGGCCGGATCATCCACGAGGTGACGACCAATGGCGGGGTGGTCAATCCCGGAAATACCCAGGAGACCGCGCAGTTCATCATGGCGGTGGGCACGGTGGTCGACTGGACCGGCGACCTCGCCTTCGCCCGGGAGATGTACCCCGCCATGAAGCACGGCCTGCGCTGGCTGCTCACGGACATGGACCAGAACCGGGACCGCTTCCCCGAAGGCTACGGGATCATGGAGGTGTCCGGCCTCAACGCGGAGCTGATCGACGTCGCGGTGTACACCCAGCAGGCGCTGGGGGCCACGGCCCGAATCGCCCGGATGCTGGGCGAGGCGGACACGGCGGCGCGCTACGAGCGGCAGGCCGAGGACCTGCAGGCGCGGATCAACCAGGGCTTCTGGGCCGAGGACGAGGGGTCCTACGGCGACTTCTACGGGACGCGGGCGCAGGCGATGAGCGCGGTGGAGGGCGCGATCAGGCAGATCCGGCTCAAGACCGACACCACACTCACGTCGCGCCAACGGGACCTCATCGAATTCTATGAACGGCTCGGGCAGCGCTTCACGGCGATGCCCGACACCAGCCGGGCGTGGCTCACCAACAAGAACTGGGTGATCGCGACGCCGATGGAAACCGGCATCGCACCGCCCGAGCGTGCCATTGGACTGCTGGACAAGATCCGGCGGGAGAACGTCGGCCCGTACGGGCCCTACCTCTCGGCGGTCGAGCGGGGAGCCATGATGACCATCTCGACCGGAGTCCAGGCGGTCGCCGAGGCCCAGTACGGCCGCATCGACGAGGCGCTGTGGTACGTCGGCCGGATCGTGGAGACGCTCGACCGGACCCTGCCCGGCTCGATCAACGAGATGATGCCCGACTACGGCTGCTTTGCGATCTCCTGGACCAGCTACGGGATCATGGTGCCGCTCATCGAGCACGTCTTCGGGATCCGGCCCGATGCGGTGCACCGGACGGTGGTCCTCGACCCGCAGGTGCCCGCCGGCTGGGGCGCGATGCGGATCGACGACCTTCCGGTGGGAAGCAACACGATCTCGTTCTCCCGCCGTCCCACCGATCGGGGGGTCGAATACCGGATCGACGCACGGGAGAGCGGGTGGACCTTCATCCTGCGCGGCAAGGCGGCGCCGGGCACCAGGTACTATGTCAATGGGAAAGCGGCCGTGGTCTCCCCAACCGGCCTTCGCCTGACCGGCAAGGCGAACCGCGTTCTGGAGGTCCCGGGTAAGTAACCCGGGAGGCACCTCTGACGACTGTCTGACACGCGCACTGCCCGGGCCCGGTTGCCTTGTCTCCCGGCGTCCGGGAAGTTCCGGCATGCCTCAGGACTCCGGGACCGGTACCGGCCCAGCGCGGCGGATCGACAGCATCGATGCGCTCCGCGGACTGGTGATGGTCATCATGGCTCTCGACCACGTGCGGGACTTCGTCCACCGCGGCGCCATGACGGGCTCGCCCACCGATCTCGCCACCACGACGCCGGTCCTGTTCTTCACCCGCTGGATCACCCATCTCTGCGCGCCGGCCTTCATGCTCACCGCCGGGCTCGGCGCCTACCTCTGGTGGCAACGCGGACGCACGCGAGGGGAGCTCTCGGTCTTCCTCCTGACCCGCGGGCTCTGGCTGATCGTGCTCGAGGTCACGGTCATGCGGCTGGCCTACAACTTCAGCTTCTCGGGCGAGTATCCCCTCTTCCTGATCGTGCTCTGGGCGCTGGGCGGCTGCATGATCGCGCTGGCGGCGCTGGTGTGGCTGCCGCTGCCGGCCCTCGCGGCGCTGAGCCTCGCCGCCATCGCGGGCCATAACCTGCTCGATGGATTCGATCCCGCCCGCCTGGGCGCCGCGGCGGGTCTCTGGAACGTCATCCACCAGCCGGGCCCGCTGCCGCTGCCGTGGGGGACGGCGTTCGTCGCGTATCCGCTGGTCCCCTGGGTCGCGGTGATGGCTTTGGGATTCTGCCTCGGCCCGGTGTACGGCTGGGACAGCCCACAGCGGACTCGCCTGCTGCTCGGACTCGGCGCGGCCGCGACCGTGGGGTTCGTGATCCTCCGAGCGATCAACCGGTACGGCGACCCGGTCGCCTGGGTCGCGCAGCCGTCGCCCGGCTACACTCTGCTCTCATTCCTCAACACTACCAAATACCCCCCGTCGCTCGACTTCCTCCTGATGACGCTGGGGCCCAGCCTGCTGATGCTGGCCTGGCTCGAGCAACGGGGAACGCGGTCGACCAATCCATTGGTGGTCTTCGGCCGGGTTCCGCTGTTCTACTTCGTGCTGCACTTCTACGCGGCGCACCTTTCGGCGGTGGCGCTGTCGCTTGCCACCTATGGGTGGAAGGCATGGGATTTCGCCTTCCGCCCGGTGCCCTCGATGGGAGGGCCGAGCACGTTGTTCCCCGACGGGTTCGGTTGGGACCTGTGGGTCGCGTACCTGGTCTGGGGGGTCATGGTGGTCGGCCTGTACCCACTCTGCCGCTGGTTCGCGGGGATCAAGGCGCGACGGCGGGACTGGTGGCTGGGGTATCTCTAAGCCCCGAGAGGGGTTAGGCGTGGCCGCCTTGACTTTCCCTCGGGGTGGGGCCCAGTTTCCCTGCTGCGAGCCATCATGGACACGAGATGGCGCCGGTCCCGGCGCCATTCGCTCGCTCTGGGGCCGGAATCCGGTTCGACCCAGCGAACAACCAGCAACTCACAGATCAGGTCCCGCTCGACCCGCCGCGAAGCGAGCCGCACTGTTTGCGCGTCCGCAACTACTGCGACTCACCCGCGTGCCGATCCCCCTGCACTCTTCGGTGAGCGAGTGACCATGATCGTCAGACCAGGGATACGCACTTCATGAATCGCATGCTTCTCGCCGTTCGCGCGCCACTCCTGCTCACCATGGCGCTGCTCATCGCCTCCTGCGACGAGACCGACTCGCCCGTCTCTCCCCCGACCGATACGCCCGCGGACGTCCCGGCGCCCGATCCCGCGGTCGCCTCCACCGGCATCCCCTACGGCCCCTACAACCTCTGGTCCGGTACGACCACGGTCGAATGGGGCCCGTCCCCGTTCACCTCCAGCCTGGACGCCGCGTCCTTCGCCAATTCCATCGTCAAGCGCATCACCGCGGCGCGACAGATGCACCTGCGGATCATGCTGGCGATGACCGACGGGGTAGACAAGAACCGCACCGGGAGCAAGTTCGATCTGGGCAAGTGGAAAGCCCGGATGAACACGCTGAACACCGCGGAGATCCGGAAGGCGGTGGCCGACGGCGTGGCCGACGGGACCATCGTGGCGAACAAGATGCTGGACGAGCCGGAGTCGCCCCAGTGGGGTGGCGTGCTCACCAAGGCGATGCTCGACCAGATGGCCAGCTATGGCAAGAACATCTTCCCCACCCTGCCGATGGGTGTGACCCACGGCGCGCCGGGATTCAAGTGGCAGAGCGGGTCACGCTACAAGGTGGTCGACTGGGTGGGCGTGCAGTACGTGTGGAACTACAACAAGGGCAACGTCACCGCCTGGCGGGACGAGGTGCTCAACTTCGCCAAGGCGAACGGCGTGACCCCGGCGTTCAGCCTGAACATCCTGAACGGGGGAGTGCGCGACCAGACCGGCGCCTGGGATTGCCCCAACAGCGGCGGCAAGGGCACAAGCTCAACGTACTGCCGCATGACCGCTGACCAGGTGGCGACCTACGGCAAGGCGGCGGGGCCTTACGGCTGCGTCATGCTCATGTGGAAGTACGACGACGCCTTCATGTCGAAGTCCGCCAACGTCGCCGCCTTCAAGGACGTCGCATCCGTCCTCAACTCGAAGCCGCGGCGGAGCTGCCGACGGCCCTGAGTCCCCCGCCGGCAAAGGTCTTGGGACCGCTGAAGTCGAAGAGCGCCTCGAAGCGCCGAGCCAGGTCACGGTCGCCCTCCAGGACGATCGTGCCCTGGCGAAGCGCCGCGGTCAGGGTGGTGTCGTGCATCAGCACGTCCACCAGCACCCGGAACCCCGCCGAGACCGTGAGCGTCACCGGGTGACCCGGATCGGCCTGGCAGATATCCACCTCCTCACTCCCGCCTCGCTCCACCACCAGCCACCAGTAGCGCCGATTACGCGGTAGCCCTTCGAGGCGGAAGTGCACCACGCTCCGTCCGAAGGGGAACTCCGATCTCACGACATGACGGCGGAACGACCACATCAGGACGCCGGGGTCCAGCTCGTACTCCTGGTAGTCCCGGGTTACCCATCGGCGCGCCCACTGCCCCAGCGCCTCGATCACCGGCCGGAGCTCCTCCCCCGCCTCGGTCAGGTGATAGGTGGCGCCGCCCGCGTCGCTCCGCCGGACGATGACGCCGTCATCTTCCAGGGTCCGGAGGCGCTGAGAGAGGACCGAAGGGGAGATGAGCGGGAGGGCGTGGCGGATCTCGTTGAACCGGTGGTGGCCCACCATGATCTCGCGGAGGATGAGCGGAACCCAGCGCTGGGCCACGACTTCGGAGGCTTGGGCCACGGGGCAGAACGAGCCGTAGCTGCGGGACGGGTAGGACGACAGCATGGTCGACCTCGGGTCGAAGGCGGTACGAATGTCGTACTTGTTGAACAGCCCTACAATCCGTAGCGTTCCCAGCGTCGTTCTGAGGACATCAACCTTTCGGGGAGCACGCCATGCGCATCATCCCGCTGTCCGCCGCCCTGCTGCTTTGGGCCGTCACCCTCAACGCCCAGACCGCGAAGCACGCGTCCGCCACCCAACCCGCCTGGGGTCCGGCGCCCGCGGTGTTCCCTGCCGGCGCCCAGATGGCCGTCATCTCCGGCGATCCGAGCAAGGCCGCGCCCTTCGTTGTCGAGCTCAAGGTGCCGGACGGCTACCGGATCCCGCCACACTTCCATCCCACCGACGAGACCGTCACGGTGAAAGAGGGCACCTTCAACGTCGGCATGGGCGACACGCTCGACCTGGCCAAGACCAAGGCGATGAAGGCGGGAGACAAGGGCACGATTCCAGCCGGGCACCACCACTACGCCGCGGCCAGCGGTTCGACCATCGTCTCTGTAAGTGCGATGGGGCCGTTCGCCATGACCTACGTGAACCCGGCGGACGATCCGCAGAAGAAGCAGTAGTTCAATCGCGCAGGTGCTGATCACATCGAGCGGCCAGGAGCCTGGCCGCTCGTGTGTTGCCTGCCGGTTGACGGATGTGTCCTGCCGGTGGACGTTCTTGGGACCTTCACCCGGATCCTCTCCGTGCCCTCGAAGCCTGTCGGCTATTCCACAGTGTCCCCCTACCTCATCGTCGCCGGCGCCCAGCGAGTAGTGGATTTCCTGCGGAGGACCCTCGACGGTCAGGAGCTCAGGCGGTTCGAGCGTCCGGACGGCACCATCATGCATACCGAGGTCCGCATCGGCGACAGCGTCGTGATGCTGGCCGACGCGGCCGAGGGATGGCCCCCGGTGCCGGCGCACCTGCATGTGTACGTGGAGGACGTGGACGCGACTTACCGGCGGGCGCTCGACGCGGGCGCGGAGCCGCTGCAGGCCCCGGAGCGAAAGGCGGACGACACCGACCGACGCGGCGGGGTCCGAGACCCCGCCGGCAACAGCTGGTGGATCGCGACGCAGGTCGGCTGACGCCCGATCAGCCGCGGCAGTTCTGCCTGACCTTGTCGAAGAGGAGCTGGATCACCCCGCCCGGCCCGATCTTGACGCGGAACACCTCGGTAAACACGATGTTAGGCAGCGACCCCTGACTGATCAGGTTGAGGGTGTTGTGGATCCGCTCCTGGCTTCCGACCTCGC